>DPSB01000360.1:3930-4434 GCA_003537495.1 Cytophagales bacterium
ATAGAATTTCAAATGCTGTACCGGCATCCAATCCACGCGACAAAACCAGTTTTGAAATTTTATCGGGGTTAGCCAATACTTCTTTGTGCGACTTGGCCGAACCGATTGACGTTACAATACCTTCGCCTACGCGGGCAAGAATAGTGTCTTCACCAGCACCCCCAACTAATTGGGCTATACTAGCACGTACAGTAACTCTTGCAATGGCAATTAACTGAATACCATCAGCAGCCACCGCAGCCACTTTGGGTGTGGTAATAACTTTCGGGTTTACTGAAATCTGTACCGCCTCAAACACATCGCGACCAGCAAGGTCGATGGCAGTGGCTTGTTTAAAATCAAGGCTGATATTTGCTTTTTCAGCGGAGATAAGTGCACGAATTACATTCGGTACATTACCACCCGCCAGGTAGTGCGTTTCAAGTTCGTTGGTGGTAACGGCTATACCTGCTTTGTTAGCCGTAATAAGTGAATTAACAATTACACTGGGCGGTACTTTTCTGA
>DPSB01000476.1:0-3258 GCA_003537495.1 Cytophagales bacterium
GGTCTAAAAAGAAACCTGTCTTTTGTCCCTCTTCCCAATCAATATAAAACTTGTTACCGTGTTCAAGCACTACATGAGGAACCGCAGCCATTCCCATCAGGTATTCGCTCTCTGTTTTCTCCTGCATCGATTTGAAGTAAACAGCCGACATGCGAAAGCCTGCAGTTGGCAAGACAGAACCTACTGCTGTCGCGATTAAACCCTTATCGCGTTGCATGCCTGCCGAGTGTGCCTGAATAATAGCCACATCGTGGTATACATCTATAATTAATCCGGGCAAACCGTCACCTTCACCATGCACTAACCGATAGGCATTGGTTTGATCAGAAATCACATTGGCCTCTACACGAACCTGAAGTGCCTTCTTAATTTTGCTTTGGTATATGTCATCATTTGGTTTTTCTCCAAACGTTACCATGCGCACGGTAATCGTTCCTTTCTGAAAATGCCCAAACCCCACCGTGGTTTTACGGGCATCTTTAACCTCCACCCAATCACCATCCTGTAAGGTTTCCGTAGCCGATTGAATTGCTCCTGAAAAAATCCACGGGTGGAAACGCTTTACCGAATGATCGCGCCCTTGTTTTAATGTAATAATTCCTTGAATGTTCACGTAATAGAGGTCTTGACAAAAAGCAAAGTTAGGTAATATATTTAGCAGTAAAATTTTAACTAATTCTATGCGACCTGTTGCTTTCGTTTCTATTGTAGCACTTATGGCTGCTTGCAATCAAGCTGCTCCGGTTACTGAAAATAGTGCTGATGCCACCAACCGTTCGGGCCTTCCGCCCGGAGCCACGCAAGAACAGTTTACGGATACACCCGGTATAACACAGGCTGTTCTCAACAACAACGAGGGTAAGCCTATTAGTACCGGAACTTTAAAAGATAATGTAAGAGAAGGCTCGTGGGTAGAGTACCATAATAATGGTTTGCCAAAATCTATTACTACGTATGTAAATGGAAAGAAGGAAGGTATGTACCTGGAGTTTAGTGAGAATGGACAAACAACTAAACGCGTCAACCATCACAACGATGTGCGCCATGGCGAATACAAAGAGTTTAATTACACCACGGTAAAGGAAGAGCGGTTTTATAACCATGGAAAATTAGAAGGCACCGTAAAAATATTTTATGCCGATGGTAAGGTTATGGAAGAGGGCACGTATAAAAACGGCTTGCGCGATGGCGTTTCGCGCTGGTACGATCAACAGGGCAACATGACAATTGAATATGAATACAAGAACGGTGAACTCATAAAAAAGTGAAAAAATGTCAGGTTTTTATGAACCTAAACCCTGCTGTATGTCGTTTTTAAACCCACTGGCATTTCTTTTGATTTTTGAGGCGCGAGATGGATGGTTCACAAAATTTTAACAAAACTTTCGTAAAACTTTTTGAGTGCTGCTCTTCATCGTGCAGCGATGTCAGGTAACTATTCTAAAACTAAAACTGATTATTGATTATGAAACGGTTTGGATCACTATTGTTGGCTGCGGTGTTGGGAAGTGTGATAACTATCGTAGCCACACAAAGCTTCCTGAAGCAAGAAGCACAAGGAGTAAAAATTGAACACGTAAATGGTTTACCCGTAAGCCAGGTGGCGTACACCACCAATGAAAAAGGTGAAGTGGTTCCTTTGGACTTTACCGGTACAGCCGAGAAAGTTACGCAGGCCGTGGTTCACATTCGGTCTACCCAAGAATCCCGCGCAAGCGGCAACAGCCAGGTGCCCGATGCTTTCAGGCATTTCTTTTTCGATAGTCCCTATGAAAACCAGATGCCACGACAAAGCACCGGTTCAGGAGTAATCATCAATCGCGATGGCTACATTGTAACCAACAACCACGTAGTAGAAGGTTCAGAAATTGTACAAGTAACTTTATCCGATAATCGCGAATTGAAAGCCGAAGTAATTGGTACCGATCCGGATACCGACCTTGCCGTGATTAAAGTAAACGCCAAAGACTTGCCTTACCTTTCTTTTGTCAATTCCGATCAAACCAAAGTTGGTCAATGGGTTTTAGCAGTTGGTAATCCTTTCAACTTAAACTCAACTGTAACGGCCGGTATCATCAGTGCCAAAGGGCGCAACATAAACATCATTAATTCAAACAAACAAAATCGCAACGGTGAGCAGTTCAATACCTCTATTGAATCTTTCATTCAAACCGATGCGGCCATCAATCCTGGAAACAGCGGTGGAGCTTTGGTTGATCTGAATGGTGGACTGGTTGGAATCAACACCGCTATTGCAAGCCCAACGGGTTCTTATTCAGGTTATGGCTTTGCCGTTCCGGCCAACATTGTAAGTAAAATAACCGAAGACCTGATTTCGTTCGGTACTGTACAGCGCGGATGGTTGGGAATAAATGTGAGTAACGTTTATAGCGATCTTGTTAAAGAAAATGATTTAGCTGTAAACGAAGGTGCTTTTGTAGCGGGCTTTGGCGATGCGCCTGAGAAAAGTGCTGCGAAAGCTGCCGGTATTAAAGAAGGTGATGTTGTAGTTAAACTGGACGATACCTCTATCAAATCCAATACAGCTTTAATAGAATATATTGGTCGCAAGCGGCCGGGTGATAAAGTAAGTGTTACCGTTAATCGTAGCGGTAAAGAAATCGTTATTCCGATTACACTTAAAAACCGCGATGGCAATACCAATACCGTTAAGCGCGAAGAAAAAGCCGATGTGGCTGCGTTAGGTTTCGAATTAGAAGATGTTGACAGCAAAACCCTTAAGCGACTGGATGTTACCAGTGGAGTGAAAGTAAAAGAACTGGGCAATAGCAAACTGAAGCGCAGCGGTATGCGCGAAGGATTTATCATCACCCATGTTGATGATAGCCCCGTAAAATCGGCCAAAGAGGTAAACGAAATAATAAAAAAGAAGAAAGCGGGTGAATTAATAACCTTCGCGGGGCTTTACGAAGACTATCCGCGTGAGTATATTTATGCCCTACGTATGTAAAACCAAACCTTTTGTACATGAGAAAACTGTTTAGAAAAGGAGAGCGCGTCCGCAGTAAGATTGATGGCAAAGTAATGGAAGTGCTCAAGTATTTGAAGTCGAACCTGGTAGAAGTGCGGTGGTTCGATTTACAGGCCAAGGAAGTGAGAGTTAACAAAATCAAGGAAGACAAACTTTCGAAGGCCGCCTGAAATTGATTATTCATCTTTTTAACGCCCCGGTTTAACAGCCGGGGTTTTTTATTGGCCTACCATAACTCGCAAAATGTAAGTTACATTTTGTAAGTT
>DPSB01000476.1:3535-10897 GCA_003537495.1 Cytophagales bacterium
AAGTTACATTTTGTAAGTTACAAATTGCGCGTTTGCTTTGTGAACGCTAAGTGTCTTCAAACAAAGTTTAACGAAAGCTTATCAAAAAGTTCGACATTCCCGCTTATTATCGCTCTTCCATTACCGGCAAAGTAAAGGAGAGCCGCAGGGTAAAAGATCTGCGCAAGCAAGACTTTACTCCCGCCACGCTCGACTTCGGTCCGGTACAATTTATACTGGCGCGACATTTTGGTTTTTGTTATGGTGTAGAGAACGCTATTGAGATTTCGTATCGGGCTTTGGAAGAATCGGTAGGGAAGAATGTTTATTTACTAAGCCAGATGATTCACAACCAGGAGGTGAATAACGATTTACAAGAGCGGGGTATAAAATTTATAATGGATACCGATGGCACCCAGTTTATTCCCTGGGAAAAAATCAGCAAAGAGGATGTTGTAATTATACCAGCCTTTGGTACCACATTAGAAATTGAACATCTCCTGCTTGATAAAGGCGTTGAAGTTCAAAAGTATAACACTACCTGTCCGTTTGTAGAAAAAGTTTGGAACCGGGCTGAAAAGTTGGGCAAAGAAAATTACACAACCATTATTCATGGCAAGCCCAAGCACGAAGAAACAAAAGCAACATTTTCGCACAGTGCACACAACGGCCCTTCTGTAATTGTGCGCGATATGGATGATGCTGAAAAACTCAGCAACTACATGTTGGGCAGCAAAACGAAATCGGAATTTTACGAAGAGTTTGCGGGTAAGTATTCAACTGGATTTGATCCGACACAGCACCTGCATCGCGTAGGCGTGGTAAACCAAACTACCATGCTGGCTACCGAAACCCAAGCCATTGCCGATTTCTTTAAACAACTAATGGTTGCAAAGTTTGGTGCTGAAAATATCAAAGAACACTTTGCCGATACGCGCGACACGCTGTGTTATGCTACCAACGACAATCAGGATTCGACCTATCAACTACTGGAAACAGAAGCCGACCTGGCGGTAGTAGTGGGTGGCTATAATAGTTCGAATACTTCGCACATTGTTGAGCTTTGCGAACGCAAGTTTCCAACCTTCTTCATCAACTCTGAAACAGAAATAAAATCGCGTTCAGAAATTCATCACTTCAACTATCCGCGCAAGCAAAAAATTGTAACACACGAATTTTTACCAGACAAAAAGCCGGTGCGCATTATACTTACCAGCGGTGCTTCCTGCCCCGATACGCTGGTGGATCGGGTAATGTTAAAACTGGTCGGTTATTTTGATTCTGTTAAATCTGTTGACGAGGTGCTGGCTACTTTTTGATTCGAACATGCCGTAACTCCTGCTACATTTGTCGGGTGAACCGCTTTTTCATTTTTATAGCATCGCTCTATTCTCTTTCTGCTATTGCGCAGCAACAAGATTCAGTAAAAGTTCTGCAGGAAGTAACCATTCGTTCTTACGAAGCTGATCGCCCGTTGTTGGAGGTTCCCGCTTCTATTGGTTTGGTATTGAAAGAAGACTTGCAACGTTTTAATAATACCTCACTGGTTTCGGCTGCCAATACCTTGCCCGGTGTGCGCATGGAAGAGCGATCTCCCGGTAGTTATCGCTTTGCCATTCGGGGAAGTTCGTTGCGTGCACCTTTTGGCGTTCGTAATGTAAAAGTGTATTGGAACGAGTTGCCCCTAAGCGATGCCGGTGGCAATACCTACCTCAACCAATTGGATGCAAACACTATTCAGCAAATGGAGATCATTAAGGGACCAGGCTCCAGTTTATATGGTGCTGGCACCGGTGGTGTTATCCTTTTAACTTCACCACAAGCTGATGTAGGAACATCTTTTACTGGTTCATTTTTAGGTGGGAGTTATGGCTTGCGCAATTATCAGATTGCACTCCATCAAGGCAGCGAGAAATCAACTCATTATGTAGGTTATCAACATCAGCAAACAGATGGCTATCGCGAACAAACCCGAATGGTGCGCGATCAACTAACCAGCACCTTCCGGTTTTCTATTTCTGATAAAGAAACATTAGAGACCGCTATTTTTTATACTGATTTGTATTACCAAACACCTGGAGGTTTAACGCTTGCGGAGTTTGAGGCAAATCCAAAACAAGCCAGACCTGCTGCCGGAATTAATCCAGGTGCGATTGATGTAAATGCCCATATCGCACAGCGTTCATTTTATACCGGGGTTTCACATCAATATCACTTCCGAAAAAATTTGAACAACCGGACCAGTGTGTTTGGCAACTTTGTTCAGTTTAATAATTCGGCTATCCGAAATTTCGAGCGCAGGTTGGAACAAAACTTTGGTGCGCGTACAGTTACTGATTTTTCTTTTGATATTAACACCTGGCAAATGCGATTGCTGGGCGGTGGCGAATACCTGAATGGTTTTTCACCTATCAAAACCTATCAGAACCTGCAAGGCACAACAGGTGCGTTGCAAAGCGATGATGAGTTACAAACGCGGCAAGCGAGTTTATTCGGTCAGGCAGAGTTAACGCATACCAACTGGATTATTACAGCCGGCTTAAGCGCCAATTGGATTGCGTACAACTTTCAGCGCTTAAGTAATATTCCGGTTGAGCAACAACGTACCGACTTCAAACCACAGGTAACACCTCGCATTGCTTTGCTGCGAAAAGTTAATGCTGCCTTCAGCACGCATGCCAGTATCAGTTGGGGATTTTCGCCACCTACCCTGGCCGAGGTTAGACCATCGAATACCATTTTCAATCGCGAGCTTCAATCTGAAAAAGGAATTCAAACGGAAGTTGGTGCAAGAGGTTATTTTGGCAAACGTAAATTTTTTGTGGATGCTGCGCTCTATCACTTTGCGTTGAAAGAAACTATTGTGGTGCGCAGAGATGCTGATGGTGCCGATTATTTTGTGAATGCCGGTGCTACCCGACAAAACGGAGTTGAACTTTTATTAAACTGGCAACCTCAAATTAATCGTTTCAACTCTTTCAAATTGTGGGGTGGTCTTACATTAAATTATTATTCTTTCCGGGAGTATGTAAAAGATGTTACTTCCTTTGATGGCAACAAACTAACCGGAGTTCCCGATCGCATCATTACCGGAGGCGTAGATTTCGAAATTCAAAAACATTTTTATGGCCACGTAACATTCAATTATACTTCTTCGCTTCCGCTGGATGATGCCAACTCGGTTTATGCTAAATCCTATACGTTGATCGGTTGCCGGTTAGGTTATAAAATCAATGCCGGTAAAATGCCGCTCGATTTTTTCGCTGGAGCTGACAACCTGCTTAACGAACATTACAGTTTAGGCAATGATTTGAATGCAGCCGGTGGGCGCTATTATAATGCAGCCGCGAGGCGTAATTATTTTGTGGGGTTGATCATAAATTTCAACACCACACATCAGCAATAAACGCTATCGCGCTAAATTGGTATCTTCACCTATATGAAGCTTCTACCCTGGTTGCTCTTTTTTACGTCATGTTGTCTTGCGCAAGATCCTTTGCGTTTTAAACATATTGTGCGCGAGAATGGCTCCAGCATAACCGGTGTACAGAACTTTCATCACGATTCAGAAGGTTATTTATGGATGGCTTCACCATCCAGTGAACTTATCCGGTTTGATGGTACAAACTTCCGGTATTATGGCTTTGCCGATTTTGAAGTGGATGGTATTCTTAGTTCGCGTGGGACGTTGGTGTTTGAAGATCGTAAGCAACGGCTTTGGATTGGTACCGATACGGGTTGGCTTTTTCAGTACAATCGCATTAAGGATCAATTTGTAGTTGCAACCGATAGTTCGCAATCGGCTAACGCCCGCATTTTTTGCGCTACCGAAGCCCCCGATGGAAGTTTTTGGTTAGGCTCGTTAGGCGGTGGTCTGATTAGGTTTCATCCGGAAACAAAAGCTTTTAAACAATACAAAGCTGAGCAGGGAAATGCGAATACGTTACCAGACAATTTTATTTCTGGATTAAGCTACGATAAAGATGGAACACTTTGGGTAAGCACAACCGGTGGTTTATCTAGTTATAACCCACAAACCGATGCATTCGTTACTTATCCTTTATCAAACATTAACCCGAACGACACTTATCGATACCGGGTAATCCGAAGTCTGCATATAGCAGGCGATTACATTTATTTAAGTACCTATGGTGGTTTGCAGATTTTTAATCGCATCACAAAAACAAGCCAGCACCTTATTCATAATCCCGATGATAAAAACACGCTTAGTCATAACTCGCTGTTTCGTATTGCCGAAGGTGCCGATGGAAAACTCTGGATAGCCACTTTTGGGGGTGGTCTCAATTTGTATGACCCGGCTACTCAAACCTTCACGCACTGGAAGAATGATGCCTTTAATACCGAAGGGCTTTCCAGTAATAATTTATTTTCAGTTTACATGGATAATCAAGGCTTGCTCTGGATTGGTGCTTCTGATAATACAGTAAGTGTACTGAATACAAAAGCCAAAAAATTTCACTATGTAAAAAATAATGCCGGTCAGCCTTATAGTATTTCACGCGGTTGGGTTCGTTCGCTCCTGCCAGAAAATGATTCTATCTTTTGGTTGGGGTTCAATGAGCAGGGACTTAACAGACTTAATTTAAATACCGGCAAAGCCGAAAAATTTACTCACGATACAAAAAACCTAAACAGCATAAGTCATAATGCCGTTAGCGGCTTAAGTAAAGATCGGCAAGGTAATTTATGGATTGCGTTGGAGGGTGGTGGCGTCAATAAGTACGATAACTCCTCCAAAAAATTTACCCGCTACGTGGCCGGAAAAAACTCCATCAACAACAACGCTATTTCTGCTTTGCTGGTTGATAGCGAAAATGTTTTGTGGGCCACTGCTTATCGCGATGGATTGAACCTGCTGGATATCAATAAGAATAAGTTCAAACGAATCAACAACGATTCACTTCGGGATGCTACGGGTATTTCATTTGAATTCGTGGAAGATATTTTTGAACTGAACGGCAACATCTGGTTTAATGGTCAAAACCAAGTGGTGGTATTTGATAAAAAATATAACCGCTTTGTTAAGGTGGCAGAAACCGGACGCGTATTACAGGCAGATAATCCTTTCAACCTGGAAATAATTCCGTACTCCGAAACAGAAATGCTGTTAATTACCAAAGATGAGGCTCAGGCCATCCGGTATGTTAGTCCGGATAGTATTCAATTTGAACACTTGTTTAACATGAATGAAGCCGATGGGCTGAAGTCTTTTGTTGTGCACAATAAAGAAGTGTGGTATGTAACCTATAATCAATTAGTACGCTGGAATCCGCTACAGCGCCAAAAGCATATTTATACTGGTGCTGATGGAATTGCAATTGATGTGCTTAACTCCGTTTATAAGGACAAGCAGGGAAGAATCTTTATAACCTCGCTTGATGGGTTTAATTGGTTTTTTCCCGATCAGATTGTGGACGATACACTTGACAGAAGAATTGTATTTACAGATTTTAAACTCTTCAATCAATCTGCTTCGCAACAACCCGATTCCGTTTATAACTTTAGCATACCTACTCAGCCCTCGCAGTGAAAGTCAGTTAACTTAAAAGATCATCACAGTTTCTTCTCTATCGGATTTGCTGCTCAGGAGTTTATTGCTCCGGAAAAAATTCAATACGCCTATCGCTTAAGCGGATTTGATAAAGACTGGGTTTATGTAGGCAACCGCACTTTTGCCAGTTATACCAATCTTGATCCCGGCCATTATACATTCGAAGTAAAATCTACCAACCCTGATGGATATTGGAGCAAGAACTCAAGTTCACTTTCAATTATTATCCAGCCACCTTACTGGCGCACGTGGTGGTTCATTTCACTTGCTTTATTATTGGTCTGCTGTTTATTGTATGCCGTGCATCGGTATCGCCTTGCTCAAAGTTTAAAATTAGAGCGTTTACGTACCAAGATTGCCAGCGATCTGCACGATGAGGTGGGTTCAAGCCTTACCAAAATTTCCATTTACTCAGAATTGGCACAGACTGAACTTACAGAAAAAGAAAAAGCAAATTACCTCAATTCAATTGGTGGCCTTAGTCGTGAGGTAGTAAATACCATGAGTGATATTGTGTGGTCGATTGATAACAACAATGATTCACTACATGAACTTATTAACCGCATGAAAGATTTTGCTACTGAAGTTCTGCACGCCCGTAACATTGATTTTGAGTTTACACTCCACAAAGCTGAAAGTAACAAAGTGCTTGACCCTGTTTTGCGACAAAATATTTACCTCATCTTTAAAGAAGCTATTAACAACATTGTTAAGCATTCGAAGGCAAACAAAGTGAATGTATTTATTACCAGTCATCCACACTTTGAATTACAAATTGCCGATAATGGAATAGGATTGCCGGCACAACAATCGCAATCGGGCAATGGGCTTCGTAATATGAACAGGCGTGCAGTGGCTATTGGCGGTAAGATCTCTTTTGCATCAAAATCAGGCACAACGATTACGCTTACACTTACTTAATCACCCCCATGTTTATGGGATTGAACGCGATTGGCCAGGCTGGTAGTTTCGTAGCCTAAACACGAATCGTTATGAAAATCTTAATTTCATGCTGTTTGCTTATGGCCACCGTGTGCACACAGGCACAATGGAAGTTTGAAGTTGTTGCTGGGCCATCATTCACCACATTTATCGGCAAAGACAAAAAAGTTTGGGGCGCAACAAATACTAATCCTAAACTGGTTTTACGCGGCAATGTTGGCTTTCGGGCTGAACGTTTGTTATCCGAAAAATTTCTTACGGGCGGAGGAATTTCATTTGCATTGAAGGGCACGGTGTATGAAGGCGATCAGGAGTATTACAACTCCACTACCTATATGTTGGAACGAATTCAAGTAAAGTACACCAAAGTACTGAGCTACATAGATGTTCCGCTGTATGTAAAGTATGTAGCGTCCCATAAGTTTAAGCTATTGATGGGCCTGCAACCTTCGTTTTTGCTGAGTGCTAAAATCAAAAATGATGATAATGCCCGTACAGCCTTCCCCAGTCTGCCCGAAACAGAAGATGCGAAAGATTATTACACTCCGTTTGATTTGGGTGTTTTGTTTGGCCCACACTACCAGATTAATGATCAGTTTGCAGTACAACTGCTGGTGGTGCCTGGCATTTTGAAAATGGCGAAAGATGAAGTGTATGATGTTAACAGTGGCATAAAGGAACAAAAGTTCAAAGTAAAAAATGCATCTTTATCCTTTACATTAGTTTACATCATTCGCCAATAAGTTGATTCATGATTTTTGTAGGTATTGTTGAAGACGATGACCTGATCCGAAAGAGTATTCAGGATTTTCTGAACCGCCAACAGGATTTTAGATGCGATTGGTCGCAGCAGAGTTTGCAGCTCCGAT
>DPSB01000475.1 GCA_003537495.1 Cytophagales bacterium
CACAAGCAAACAACAGCACAGCAAGAAAAATAAAATAAGCTTTCATAAGTTTTTAGTTTACTTTTCTCCATCGTTCTGACGCATAAACTCAAGCACATCGCGCGCATCGCCAATCGACATGTTTTGGTTGGGCATACGCATTAAACAAAGTTCCAGTAATTTTTGCGCTTCCGGGTCCTGATCAAGCATGACATCTACATTCGTAATCATGTTCATAATCCACTCCGGTTTACGATTTTTGGTAACATCTTTCCAACCGGGCCCAACAATCCGGGTTTCGTCAAGCTTATGACAAGAGAGGCACTTCATTTCATAAATAGCCAAGCCGCGCTTTACGCGATCTTGTTCTAAGGGTGTGTTGAGGGTTACATTTTTTACTGCCCCAATTCCTTTGGTAGGGTCAGTAATAGCCTCCACTGCACTTTTATTCAGATCTTTCTCCTCCGTATTCACAGGCTTGTCTGGTGCGCAGGCAAACATGACTGCTGCCAGGCTTACTCCAATCAGATATTTAATTGTTTTCATAGGTAGTTATTTAAAGTGTGATTTTTCTTCCAACCAATTTTACCTTGCCTTCTTCTTCCATTCGTTTAACTGTGCGGATTACGGTCTCTACACGTAGGCCGCTCATATCGGCCAACTGTTGCCGGGTAAAGGGCACTTCATAAACGTGGCTCTCCCGAACCATTTCTGCTGGTTTGCTTTGGTGTGCTTCCTCTTTTAGGTATTTCAGCAAACTCATAATGCGATGTTCCGGATCGTAAAAGGAAATTTCAGATAACACCATTGACTTATAGCGCAGTCGCTGACACAAAACTTTATCGAGATGAAGGTGGATTTCAAAATTTTCGCGCAGCAGTGTTAGAAACTTTTCTTTTGAAAGTTTAATCACAACCGAAAGCTCTAACGCAATGGCATGGCTGGGATAAGGAAATGAACAGAGTAAAGCAGGCTCGCCAAAACTATCGTTACACTTAAAGACACCTTGAATAAATTCCTGACCATCCGGACTATTGGTGATCATTTTTATGGAACCGCTTCGCATCTGAAAATAATGTAATGCTTCCTCGCCTTCACGAAAAAGCACCTCATCTTTTTGAAGGGTTACTTCCCGAGCACCGTAACTCTGCAGAACCAATGGATCAATCATGAGCGGGCGGATTTGTTGTATCAAACCTACCCGTGAAGCCTCCTTTAAAAAATGACTTTTGTCAGTCTGAAATATGACTTGTTTTAAGAATGCACCTAAAACAGGGTTCCAAATTGAATTAAATTCGGTTAGGCTTGATGGTACACTGTTCTTTTTCATAGCGATTGACCATCAAATATTATGATTACGCTACATCTCGTTTATGATCCTGATCATAAACGCCCATAAAAACAAAAACTCCAACAAATTTTGTCAGAGCTTTTGCTTTTGATTAATCCAGGATGAATTCTGCCAAGCTGATAGCTTTTATCAGTTGCTTGACGTGGATTTATTTAGCCGAAAACCTATACACCGTTTTTTGATTGTACGTTTGGCCTGGTCTTAACACCGTAGATGGAAATTCTGGCTTATTAGGTGAATCTGGAAAGTGTTGTGCTTCTAAACAAAATCCTGTGCGAAACTGGTATTGCTTTCCGGCTTTTCCACCTTCGGTACCGTTCAGAAAATTGCCTGAATAAAACTGAAGTCCGGGTTCGGTAGTCCATACTTCCATTACTCTGCCAGTTGTAGGTTCTGTTACAACTGCAGCAAGACTCAAGCCTGTGCCTTCACGTTTCAATACCCAATTGTGGTCGTAACCTTTTCCATATTTTAGTTGAACATCTTGCTGATTAATCCTTGCGCCTATTGCAGTTGGTTTATTAAAATCAAATGCGGTTCCGGCAACGGGTTTTAATTCACCAGTAGGAATCAAACCTTCATCCACAGGCGTAAACGTATCAGCTATAATTTGCAATTCATGATTCAGAATATCGCCTACACCTTCGCCAACCAGATTAAAGAATGAGTGATGCGTTAAGTTTACAATAGTGGGTTGATCAGTTGTGGCTTCGTATTCAATAGACAGTTCGTTATCATCCGTTAAGGTGTAAATAACTTTAGCCTGAAGTGTGCCGGGATAACCTTCTTCACCATCGGCACTGGTGTAAGCCAACGCAATACTGTTGGGTTTAATTTCTACTACATCCCAGACTACATTATGAAACCCACCGGGCCCACCGTGCAAGGCATTCGCTCCGTTATTTGTCTCCAACTGGTATGTTGTGCCATCCATGGTAAATTGTCCTTTGCCAATACGGTTACTGTAGCGACCGATAAGCGCGCCAAAGTATGGATTGCCTGAAGGATATTGACTGGCTGAGTCGTACCCTAAAACTACATCAGCCAGGTTTCCCTCCTTGTCAGGAACATATAAGCTAATGACTTTGCCACCGTACGGTGTGATGGTAGCCTTTAAACCATTGGTGTTAGTGAGGGTAATGGTTTGTTCGTTCAATGAGGGTTGAGAAGTTGTGTTCTCCATAACATCTTGTTTTTTGGGAGCTGAACAACTGGCAGCTATCAGCACTCCCACAATTAAGAATTTCTTCATTTTGGAAAGATAGATAAAAACCGGAATTGGATGGTAGAGATTTTGTAATCGATGCATTTTCGGCCAACAGATTACATCAAAAGGGCTATTCAAGTGAACTACTACGGGCAAATGAATATTCAAAGATATTCGTTCTGCGTACTTTGGGATAGAGCTTGTTATATATTATAGAGTGCAACGCTGATTTCCGATTAATTGAATACGCACAGACAAGTTTCATGTATCTATCAAAGCGACTGATTTTTTCAGCTTGCATTTTATGATGAACACTTATTGGATCTTATGTCGGCTCGGTAAACGCCTTGTCGAATAGATTTGTTTTTTCGAATACTGTTTAGGTTAATTCGACTTCAATAGAATAAGCGAAACCAAAACAGCCATCGAAACCTTGTTGAGGCTGAGTGAGTTGTTTCGCGACACTTGTGTGAATATCCACATATCGTGCCCGCGCAGGTACGACAATCTCATGGTCAGCCGTTATTCTGATCGCAATGTTTTTACAGGATTGGAAACCGCAGCTTTAAATCCCTGAAAGCTGACGAGTGCTGCAATGAAAGCGAGCATACCGGCAACTGTTGCCACATAAATCCACCACGGCATGTTTATTCGATAAGCAAACCCGGAAAGCCATTGAATGGTGGTGTACCATGCGAACGGGATGGCTAAAAACGATGCAGCCAGAATAATAATCATAAATTCTTTTGTCAGCATAACTAGTATGTTGGGCACAGTTGCACCAAAGACACGTTTGATACCGATTTCTTTTTCCTTTCGGATTACATTATACGTGGCAAGTCCGACAACTCCGATTACGGCAATAATCAATGAGATTGCTGTAAAGATGACTACCATCCGGGACGCGGTGATTTCAGTTTTATAAATTGTATCAAAGGCTTCATCCTGAAACCAATACTTCATACTGTAAGCAGGTTCCATTTTTTTATATTTTCCTTGAATAGTCTCCATGGCCTTCTGTGTTAACCCCGGCTGGTATTTGACAAAGATGGCCGAGCAGTTCAGGATATTTTGTTGGTACACGATCACCGGAAGTTTTTCATTGCGGAGGCTTTGCGTATGAAAATCCTTCACTACTCCGATGATGACACATTCCACGTCACCGATTGTTATCCGCTCACCCACCGGATTGATCATTCCCATAATCCTGACTGCCTCTTCGGTAACAAGTACTTCATTATGAAGTGTGTCTTTTCTTGAATCGAATAATCTCCCGGAGGCAAGGTTAAGACCAAACGTTTCTGGTAAATCATAATATCCACCTAGGGTTTGAAAGGTTATGCGCAAGTCATCAGGCTTTCCGGGCCAACGAACGCCTGTGGTATGGCCATCAAGGCTTAGCGGATTCCCATTGGACGCAGTGACGTGTTTAATCTCAGGATTCTGCAACAGTTCATTTTTGAATGCCTCGTATTGCTGCAGGAGTTTGTAAGTGGGCTCAATGCGGATCATGTTTTCGCGGTCATATCCCAGGTCTTTGTGAATAATGAAGTCCAATTGCTGAAACAATACGCTGCTGAAAATAATGATACCCATTGATACACTCAGTTGTGTTGCCAATAAAATCTTGCGCAGGTACATAGCTCCCGAAACGCGTGTTGTCAATGCACCTTTCAGGGCTTTGGCAGGTTGGAATGAAGACATGACCAAAGCCGGGTAGAGTCCTGCGGCCAATGCCACTATGAAAAGAAACGCAACCAGATAGAGGGGAACGATTCCATTGAACAGGTGAACGCTTAAGGTTTCACCAACCAGGATGTTGAAGGAGGGCAATAATAATTGTGCGGATATTGCGGCCAATACAAAGGCAAAAAAAACGGTCACAAATGATTCCGTTATGAATTGAAATACAAGGCCGGCACGCATTGCTCCGATTGTCTTTCGAATGCCGATTTCTTTTGAGCGGTTTGAAGCGCGTGCGGTGCTGAGGTTGATGAAGTTTATAATCGCCATGGCCAGCACCAGAATGGCAATGATGATGAACAAGGTTACATATTGGATTCGTCCGCCCACGCTTATCCCATTTTCAAATTTACTATTCAGGCGCCAATCGGCAAGCGGGAAGGCACTGTAACTTACCTTGTCGGTTATGAGACGTTCTGTTAACACTGCGGGTGTATTTAACTTTTCAGTCAACGCATCCACGGGTGTATCGAAACCTGTTTTTACCAGGGTTGAAACGAAGTTTCCGGCAAGCTGTTCATTTGCCATCCCCCTGAGTTTTTGAAAGACATTGAGGGGCATGACAAAATCGAACTGGAGGGATGAGTTTGATGGGACGTCTTTGAATACAGCCGTAATGGTCACGTCCACCCACGCGTCAAGCTTAAGTGTGGTACCGACTACTTCCGTTGTATTGAAAAGCCGGGTTGCCATTTCTTCGGATATGGCGATTGTGAATTCTCTGGCAATCGGAACTTTTTCTCCGCGCACAATGGGGATGTTGAGTATGGAGAATAAAGCGGCATTGGAGTAGATGCCATTCAGATAAATGCAGTCATTGGTTTCCTTTGTTTTGAAGCAAAGTTCATTGGGCCACCGGATTCCCTCTATGATGGGTGCATGGTGAATGATTTCAGGTACGGTAGTGACATCCATACCTGCTGCTGCTGCGTCATAGGTTTCAAGTGATCCATTTGAGTCAACATGGCTCAATACCTTGAAGATGCGCTGAGGCTGATTATGAAACCGATCGAACGAGAATTCATGGGTGACCCACAACAAAATCAGAAATGCTGACAAAAAGCTTATGGTCAATCCAAAAACATTCAGGAAGGAATGACCGGGCTGCTTAAAAAAATTGCGCAGCGCTACTTTGAAAATGTTTGTCAGCATATTTGTGTTGAATAATGAGTTGGAGTATGTTATTTTGCGTTTGCGGATGTTTCTCCAGCGGAAGAAGCGCAGTACATTCCAGATAAAAATCAGGTCAGCTTTACGTTTGCTTTTCTTTGCCGTTCGTTCATATAATTCGTACACATCTCCCTGTATCTCTTCCAGCAAGTCGTTGCAGCAATACCACGTCAAAAACCGGTCGGCCCATTTGGGAGGTGAATGTTTCATTTCAGATTTTGCTTTTAGGTCATTCTAAACTGCAGCGCCATGCGCGGAATCTGATTGAATAGCTGAGTGCGCATTTCGTATGCGTCTTCCAAAGCACGTTTGCCTGCGGCTGTAAGCAAAAAGATTCGTTTCCTTCGTCCACCGCGTTCTTCGGTAGGTTCGCTCATGTTTGATTTCAAAAGGTCCTTTTCTTCCAGGCGGGAAAGTACTGCATGTACGGCACTGATGTTGAGGCCGCGGTTGGTTTGCTTTTCGATTTCATCCATCACTCCTACGCCATAGGCTTCCGGGTGAAGGATGCCGACTGTGAGCAAAACAAGTTCTTCCAGTTCTCCGAGGTAAGCTCCTTTCATACATTTGAAAATATATTCTACAAACGTGAAAGTAATAGATATGTTTCATGCTTGTAGAAATAATTCAGTGAGCACTGCTTATTTCCTTCCTTGCAATCTGTGTTCGACTGGGGAAAGACTAAGTTTTATCTCAATCCCTCCGGTCAGTCAAGCGGTTGTTTGTTGATGTCTTTAAAGAGCAGCATTTTCCCTATTTCAGAAGAGGCGCCCTGATAAAAGCCCGCTTCTTGCGAAAATTCTTTTGGATTACGAAAAGTCCCGAATATCAGATCAAACAATGGGAGATCCGAATAGTTAAATGCATGAACACCTTTTTCGTGGTGTAGGGAATGTGATTCCGGCCGTTGAAAGATATACCCTGTCCAAGTTGGCGTTTTGATGTTGGTGTGTTGGATGACCGCAAGAAATGTTGCACCATAAATTGCATATAGCGTTGCCTGTACTGTAAAGCCTCCAATCCATACCATGGCAAGGCTGGTTAAAAATGTAAATCCAATCATATCCATCAAGCTAAAATAGAATGCCCCATACGTATCCACCCGCTCAGCACTATGATGCATTTGGTGAAATACGCGCCACAGAAAATTGCTTTTGTGCATAGCACGATGCCAGCCATAAACGCCAAGTTCATACAGGAGCAATGCCGTTAAACCACCCCAATAGTCGCCAAGAAATGTCAGGTCAAACATTCTGTGCTCGCCCAGGTAATCGCCCCAAATCAACGGCAAATACGAAGAGATAAAAAAATAGAGAATAAAAGCAGCAATTCCCTTCATCTTCCAAAACTTAACAGTTGGTAACTTCCTTGCCGGTACTACGGCTTCAGCTATCACTAAAACCAAAAAGATAGAGATGACAATGATTGAAGCCGGGTCAATAAATAGCTGCCAAGGTGTGGGTAGTTGCAAAATTTTATCAATCATATTGTTATATTTTAAGACTTCTCAAGCGATCTCCTTAATGACCGCTTTTCAATTAGAGTTTGAAGCCTTCAAATATTGCCTCTAAACACGGAGGCAATTTTGTTTAAACGTTTTGTTTTTTTGCTGTGTGGTTTATTTGTTGAAACATGAGCTGGATTTATGTCCCTTTATATTTTGTGGGGGCTACTCCATATTTTTCTTTGAACACACGACTAAAATGCGAGAGGTTTTCAAAACCACTGCTGAAGGCCACCTCCCCTATATTTTTTTTATCAGCTTCCAACAATGACTTTGCCAGTTCCAATCTTTTTTGAACCAGCCATTTGCCTGGCGTGGTATGATAATATTGGTGGAATTCTTTTTTAAATACTGAAACACTTCGGTTTGCCATTTGGGCAAACTGTTCAACGGTAAGGTTAAACATGTAGTTCTTCTCTACAACCTGCCAAATTGGGGTTTTGGAAGTGTTCAACAGATTGTTTGCATATGCAAGCACATTTTTATTTAACGGATCTAAGAAGATGTTAAATAGAAGCTCTTTGAATTTGAGTTCCAATAAACCCTCTGGAGCAGGTAACTTATGTGTGAAATCCGGAAGGATACTATAAAAAAAA
>DPSB01000474.1 GCA_003537495.1 Cytophagales bacterium
TTCAGCGTTGACGACCACGAATGGTTGGCAATCGACACTCCTCAAACTGCTTTAAGGTTGTTTTACCAGATCCCACATTTAACAATGTGCCTACTACCGAGCGAACCATACCCCGCAAAAAGCGGTTTGCGGTAATCGTAAAAACGAGCATGTCGCCTTTTTGATTCCAGCGGGCCGATTTAATGGTGCAAATAAAATGATTTACATCGGTGTTTGTTTTGCTGAAGCATTGAAAGTCGTGCTCGCCTAAAAGCAAACTGGTAGCGCGTTCCATTGTTTCCATATCCAACGGTCTGAAAAAATAATAGGCACGTTCAAGCAAAATCGGATTTTTAACGCGCGTTATATGATACTCATAGGTGCGTTCTTTGGCATCATAACGGGCACTGGCATCGGGCTTTACCAACCGAATTGAATTAATAGCAATAAAGCGCGGAAGAATGGAATTAAGTTTTGGCAACCATTCTTCTTCATTCAGCTTTGCATCAATATCAGCATGAAAGAATTGTCGCACGCAGTGCACACCGGTATCCGTGCGGCCGCTGCCCACAATATCAATTTTTTTTCGAAACACTTTGGTGAAACAATCCTCCACCACCTGCTGCACACTAATAGCATTGGGTTGATTCTGCCAACCGTGGTAAGGGGTGCCGTTGTAGGATATTTCGAAGAAGTAACGCATGTTAAAATAGTAGGCAGCAAGCGGTGGGCAGTAAGCAGGCCTGCCAACTGTACACTGCCAACTGCATACTCTTAAAAAGTGTTTTTTGAATTTTCATCTTAGCTAAACCTCAGATCAATTCGTAAATAACCGCTGCCCCTTGCCCTACACCAATACACATAGTGGCCACTCCGTATTTGACTTTTCGTTTTTGCATTTCGTGGATGAGCGTTGCGCTGATGCGAACACCACTACAACCCAACGGATGTCCGATGGCAATGGCTCCACCATTAACGTTTACCAATGCCGGATTGATTTCAAGATCTTGTACACAAGCCAACGATTGTGCCGCGAATGCTTCGTTCAATTCAAACAATCCGATATCCGAAATTTTTAAACCGGCCCTTTGCAACGCTTTCTTTACTGCAGGTACCGGGCCCACACCCATATAGGCCGGATCAACTCCGGCAACAGCCATTGCCACTACCCGCGCCAATGGTTTTTGTGAGATTGTTTTAGCGTATGCATCACTAACCAACAAAGCAGCAGCCGCACCATCATTAATGCCCGAAGAATTACCGGCTGTTACGGTTCCGCCTTCGCGGAAAGCAGGTTTAAGTTGTGCCAGTTTTTCAAGCGAAGTTTCGCGTGGGTATTCATCTTGTGTAAACTCAAATGTTTCTTTGCCTTTGGTAACGGATACCGACACCAACTCTTCTTTAAACCGATTGGCCTTATGTGCAGCAAAATATTTCTGTTGCGATGCCAGACCAAACGTGTCTTGTGCTTCGCGCGTAATCTTCCACTTCTCCGCCACGTTCTCGGCCGTTTCGCCCATGGAGTATGGATGATACAACTTTGAAAGTTTTGAGTTAACAAATCGCCAGCCGATGGTAGTATCAAAAATTTCGGCTTTGCGCGAAAAGGGTTCTTCGGCTTTAGCCATTACAAATGGTGCGCGACTCATACTTTCCACGCCTCCGGCTATGTAACAATCACCATCGCCATTGGCAATTGCACGCGTGGCGTCCATAATAGCTTGCAAACCCGAAGCACATAAACGATTTACAGTTACACCGCCAATCTCTTTCGGTAAACCAGCCAGCAACAATGCCATGCGCGCCACATTGCGATTGTCTTCACCAGCCTGGTTAGCAGCACCAAACACCACATCTTCCAATTGGTTAACATCCACAGCCGGATTTCGGGCGATTAGTTTTTTAATAACGCCAGCCGCAAGGTCATCGGGCCGCACCGAAGCCAATGCACCGCCAAACTTTCCAATTGGTGTGCGTAAAATATCCAGCACATAAACTGATTTTGTCATAGAATTGATTCGGGCTTTGCGCTATTTAAGTAGTTTTGCAGGCAAGTTAACGCAACCCTTTTATGTGGCAAAGAATACAAACGGTGTTTCTCGGATTAGTAGTAGCCAGTATGGTAATTAGTCTCTTTCTGCCAATAATTAAGGTGGTAGATGGTGCAAAAGAAATTCAATTGTTTCCGCTTCATTTTTCGATTATTGAAAACGGGCAGCGCACCACCGCCTATTTTCCCTATTCGCTTTCGGCCATTTTAATGATAGCTGCCGCCACGATTGCTGTTATGGAAATCAGGCGGTTCGATAATCGCATTACCCAAATTAAGTTGGGCACACTTAATTCATTAATTCTTGCCGGAGCCCTGGGTTCATCCGTGTATTTTTTTACACAAGTATCAAAAGTGTATGGAGCTGGCTCAGCACACTTGCCCCCCATGTTGTGGATTATGTTTATAGGTGTTGCCTGCAATTGGCTGGCCGTACGGTTTATTCGCAGAGACGAAAAACTTGTGCGCGATTCAGATCGCCTGCGTTAACATTTAGTCCTCCATTCTGTTTTACTGAATATTCATTAACCAACTTAATATTATGGCATTAACCAAACTTGGCCCGAACGATGCAAACACTAATGGTAATCTACCCGCAGTAGGTTCGGTCGCTCCTGATTTTATTCTCACCTCAGCCGATATGAAAGATGTAAAGCTGAGCGATCACAAAGGCAAAAACATTGTGTTGAATATTTTTCCCAGTGTGGATACCAATGTTTGCGCGGCTTCCGTACATGAGTTTAACAAACTGGCTGCGTCTGTTGCTAATACGGTAATCTTGTGTGTGTCGAAAGATTTGCCATTTGCACAAAAACGTTTTTGTGGCGCGGAAGGAATTGATAAGGTGTACCTGGTTTCTGATTTTCGTAGCCGCGGCTTTGGCAAAAACTATGGCGTTGAATTAATCGACACCGCTTTCGCGGGATTGTTTGCACGCGCTGTAGTGGTAATTGATACCACTGGAAAAATAAAATATACCGAACTGGTTCCGCAAATCGGTGAAGAACCCGATTATGATTCGGCTTTGAAGGCGATTTGATTTTACCGAATCGTGTCGCTCAAAAATTTACTTCTTTCAAAACACTTGTAGGCGACACGCTTAATCTTTTCCATTTCTACACCGGGCTAATGCCCGGTGCTACCAAAAGTTCACTCCTACGGAGTTTCAATTTTTAGAATGACATCAGGTCCTAAAACAGCCTTCTTTGCAGAAGGTTTTTTTATTTTGATGAACATGGTACATTGTATGAAAGATACCATCATCAAATATGAAATCATTTTTCAATCTTTTCGCGCTGTTTGCTTCTTCAATTTGCTACAGCCAACAAACCTACTACCTCACGGCCGATCGCATCTTTGATGGCGAAGTGTTGCACGAAGGTTGGGCCGTAATCGTAGAAGGCGATAAGATTGTTGCGGCCGGACCCAAAAGTTCTGTTAAAGAACCAGCCAAAGCAATCAAGATAAATTTTACAAACTCAACGCTCACACCCGGACTTATAGAAGGGCATTCGCACCTGTTGTTATATCCCTACAACATTACCGATTGGGATACTCAAGTGTTAAAAGAAACAGATACCTATCGCACCGCACGCGCAACCGTGCATGCAAAAAATACCTTGATGGCGGGCTTCACTACCGCGCGCGACCTTGGCACCGAAGGCGCTGGTTATGCCGATGTTGGCCTTAAGCGTGCCATCAACGAAGGAATTATTCCCGGTCCGCGGTTATTGGTTGCAGGCAGAGCCATTGTTTCTACCGGTTCTTATGGACCAAAGAATTACGATCACGATCAACAGATTATGTTGGGTGCCGAAGCAGCCGATGGCAATGATTTGATTCGCGTGGTGCGCGATCAGATTGGCAAAGGTGCCGACTTCATTAAAGTGTATGCCGATTACCGTTGGGGATTGAATGGAGAAGATCAACCATCTTTTACATTAGATGAATTGAAGTTGATTAACGAAGTAACGCGTAGTAGTGGTCGCGTGTTGGTGTGCCATGCAAAATCGAAAGAGGCTATTAAACGGGCTGTGCTGGCTGGTGCCGAAACAATTGAGCATGGTGATTTTATTGATGCTGAAATTGGTAAGTTGATGAAAGAACACAACGTTACATTTATTCCTACTCTTGCTGCCGTAGATGTAATCTCGCAATACCGCGGTTGGAAGAAAGGTGTAACACCCGAACCGGCCAATGTTACCAACAAGAAAAAAAGTTTTAAAGAAGCATTAGCCAGTGGCGTAACCATTGGTATGGGTGGCGATGTAGGTGTGTTTCCGCATGGCGAAAATGTGTTGGAGATGGAGCTGATGGTTGAATACGGTATGCCTGTATTAGATGTACTGAAAGCTGCTACCAGTGTCAATGCGCGTGCGTTTCATCTTGAAAATCAAGTTGGTTTTATTAAGCCCGGTTTAAAAGCCGATCTGTTAATTGTTACGGGCGATCCTTCTAAAAACATTTCTGATCTTAGAAAAGTAAAGTTTGTGATGAAGGACGGAGTGGTTTACAGGAATGAGAAATAGTTGCTGGTTACTGGTTGCCAGTTACTGGTAGTCAGTCCTGACTTAATAGATTATGACACTTAACCAGATACCAGTAACGATTAACCAGAAACCAATAGCTCTTATAAATAATCTTCGTACTTTAGACAACATAAAATAGTGTCTTTGTGCCTTAGTGGCGAAAAAATTAAAATCTATGAATCGCAAACAAGCTCTTAAATCCATTGCCGCTACCGCAGCAGGCGTTGTGGCCTTACCCGAAATGGTTAAAGCCATGAACAAACTTCCTGAAACACTCAACAATAAAATCAACCACTCCGTGTGCCAGTGGTGTTATAACTCCATACCATTAGAAGACTTAGCCAAAGCGGCCAAAGAAATTGGGTTAAAGTCGATTGAGTTATTGGGTGCCGACCAATGGGCCGTTGTACAAAAGCACGGACTTACCTGCGCGATGGCTTATGCTACTGACATCGGACTGAACAAAGGCTTCAACGATCCATCGCTGCATGAAAAATTATTAAAAGATTATAGCATCAGTATTCCCAAAGCCGCTGCCGCGGGATTAAAAAGTGTAATCTGCTTTAGCGGTAATGCTAATGGCCTGAGTGCCGAACAAGGCATTGAAAACTGCGCCAAAGGTTTGGCTCCGGTAATGAAAATTGCTGAGCAGCACAACATCCTGGTGCAAATGGAATTGCTGAATAGTAAAGTAGATCATAAAGATTACCAGTGCGACCACACTGCGTGGGGTGTAAAGCTGGCCGAGAAGTTAGGCTCGCCCAACTTTAAGCTGTTGTACGATATTTACCACATGCAGATTATGGAAGGAGATGTAATTGCCACCATCCGCAAGCATCATAAATACATTGGCCATTACCATACCGGTGGTGTACCGGGCCGCAACGAAATAGACGATACACAGGAGTTATACTATCCCGCCATTATGCGCGCCATTGTAGAAACCGGTTATACCGGTTTTGTAGGCCAGGAGTTTATTCCCAAACGCCCTGATAAGTTGGCATCGTTAAAGCAGGGGGTTGGGATTTGTGATATATAAGAGAGGAAATGATTATTTAATTGTATTGTCACAAGCTAATTATTCTCATTATAATAATTCTTAAGTGTTTTCAAGTCGCCATCTTCTGAAATAGTTGCTAATTGGGGCCTAACCGAACAAATATACTTGCGTTCGGTGCTAAAATAATTTGTTGATTTGGATATCTTCAAAAACCTAGCTTGGAAAAGACGCGAACCAACAGTTAGATTGATTGGATTCTTGTTTGCATTTGTCAATTCAATGGAGATACATCCACAATAACCAGGTTGAACGATGGTTGAGATTGATAAGCCAAGCCTTGAATAAGATGACCTCATATTTAATATAATAAAAACATTACCAGGTAATTTGATGTATTCAAGGCTTGTTCCAAGAATAGTTTGGCCGGGATGCAACAAAAAATCCTCTCCTGGTCTTCTACGCGTTTTAACAAAGAAGTTACCCGTATTCCGAAATGTTTCTTTATGATTATGTGAAGCATCGATAAAAGGCTCTCTTCCTTGTATTGAAACTAAAAAGTCATAACCTAATCTAAAGTCTACAGTTAGTTCCCCAATCTGACTCTCTTCTAAAAGAGGACGGATAAAAATACTTTTATCCAAAAGTCTCTTTATATCATTTTTTAGTAGGTACATCTTTTATCTCCTTCCAAGTTTTGGATACAATGAAATTTCCTATGGATTTTTCAATTAAATCATTAATAATATTGTAAACACTTGTAGCCTTAAGTGTGAATCCCATTTTATTAGCATGCTTTATTGAGGACCAATTACTCAACCAAAGATCCCAACCATAAACATAGAGATAGTGAAGTTCTTTTTCATTTGTGATATTTATTGGCAACAGTTTGACAAAATCATTAGAGTTAAATTTTTCATACCTTATTCTTAAGCTCTCACCAGTCATCTTTTCAACAGCACTCTTAATCTTATCTAGAGTATACGAATTTTTATTCTTCAAAAAGGAGTCTACCAATTCAACTCTTCTTTTGGTTGCAGGATGAGTTGTGGAATAACCATCATTTGAAATATATGATAGATAGTGGTTAACTGAGCCTTCTACATATTGACTGGCAAACAAGTCACAAAAATACTCTCCAATGTGATATTTAATCTGATTTATTATATCACTATTAAAGAAAGAGTTTTTGTCTGACTTCAGGCTTTTCTTTACAAATGGAAAGTATTTGTAAAAATCTGGTTGGATTTTTTTGTTTACATAATCGTCTGCGAATTCTTTGTAGATAATATCCGGAATATGAAATTTCCCTTCAATAAAATGTCCCAATTCGTGGTATAAAACAACATTTGCGAGGTAATCTCCAAGTAAGTATTCTGGAACGTTTATTTGTATCAATCTTTTGTCAAAGATGATGTTATAATTCTTCTCAATTACTTCGTAAAAAGCATCATTAACTGCCAACCTTGGATCGAAACTAAATGCATTTATGCCTTTCGCTTTTGTCGTTACGATTATATATTCATCCGAAGCCCACTCATTCAATGCTATTTCTAGACACTTAACAACCTCAAAAGGAAGGGATGTAACAGTACTGTTATCTAAAAAAGTAATACTATCTGAAAAGAAACTTAGCATCTGTTTCTTCTCTTCTATCTCTAATCGACTTAGTCGGTTATCAAAATCTTCATTGCTTAACTTATCATAAAGTTCAGCAAGTTTCTTGTGATAATTGTCTCGGGATTTGTCTGAATAATTATTATTCTGAGATTTACTCCATATTTTAGATATCTGCGAAAAATGAAGATGGAGCAGCTTCAAATGATCTTCTGAAATTTATTTCTGCAAATAATTAAGTACTTTCCGGTATTGAGTTTTTGTCAGCTTATCTGGATTTAACTCTTTGAAGTACTCCTCATGCGAAGTTTTTAAATAGATAATTATTGAGAATTTATCTCTATCTATTTGATAAAGGCTTTTGTTCCCTAATGCTAATTGGTGAGCGTCTAGCAAAACCCTATCAACAGTATCCTTATATTTTATGTCACCGCTTATAAGCTTGTTTAAAAAGAGGGTAAATAGACTTAGCTTATTGTCTTCGATCGAATGAGAATATAACATTTTGTTGTGGATAACTTTTTTAACTCTAACCGCGAAAACTAACGAAATTTAAATAAAAAGGATTAAAAAACATAAAATAAAAAGTTATCCACATTACTTTTGACGCATTTTTATGAAAAGACATATTTTTGAAGGTAATCTCTAATTATATAACCTCCCAATACATCAAACTCTTTCTTCGCCTTGCACTTTCATTTTCATTTCTTTCCGCGGTAGCGGATCGGTTTGGTTGGTGGCCTGCGCAAATTTCGGTGTGGGGCAATTGGGAAAATTTTGTTGCCTACACACAAGTAATTAATCCGTGGTTGCCCGAGGCCTTGGTTTCGCCCGCAGCCATGGTGGCCACTGCAGCCGAGGTAATTTTTCCGGTGTGCTTGCTGGTGGGATTTAAAACCGAGTTGGTCGCCAAACTCAGCGGCATTTTATTGTTGATCTTCGCGCTGGCTATGGCGTTCTCAACCGGTATAAAAGGTGCATTTGATTATTCGGTGTTTACGGCATCGGCCGCAGCCTTTGCATTAAGCACCATGAAAGAGAAATTTTTGGAAGTGGATCGTTTACTTGTCAAGTAGATCGGTAAACATATCAAAATGAAAACTCTCGAATTAAAGAAAGCAATTCAGGAAGGCATCGATAGTGGAATAGCCACGAAATTTAATCCCACTAAACATCTGCGCTCATTGAAGGCGTTAAGAAAAAGAGGTTTGCCAAAGAAACCTTAATAAATTGATATGAACTCTTTGTGACACCTTCGTGACTTAGAGTCTTTGTGACAAGAAAAACAAACGAATTTTGCCACCAAGGGACAAAGACTCTAAGATTTCACAAAGAAAAAGTTGCAATAATGTAACATCAGTTAAGGTGTATTCCTTAAAATAAAATCCCACCCCATCCGTCTTTCTACGCATGACAAACCTCAACGTAATTATTACCGGAGCTACCGGCATGGTGGGCGAAGGCGTACTGCTGGAGTGCCTTCAAAACCCGGCTGTGGCCGAAGTGCTGATGCTCAATCGCAGAAGTTTTGATCTGAAACATCCCAAGCTGAAAGAATTAATTGTTCCCAACTTTCTGGAAATTGAAAAATACAAAGACCAGCTAACAGGTTATGATGCGTGCTTCTTTTGTGCGGGCATCAGCTCCATTGGCATGAACGAAGCCGATTACACCCGTGTAACCTACGATACTACACTGGCCGTTGCCAATGTGCTGGCACGCGTTAACCCTAACATGGTGTTTACTTTTGTAAGTGGAGCACAAACCAAAACGCAAGGCAAACAAATGTGGCAACGTGTAAAAGGTCGCACGGAAGATGATCTGATGAAACTCCCTTTTCGGGGCCAGTATAATTTCAGGCCTGGCGTAATGAAAGCCGTAGCCGGACAAAAAAATGTGCGATGGTTTTTTAAACCGATGATCAGTTTGTTTGCTGCAGTGGCTCCATCGCAAACGCTAACCTTGAATGAGGTAGGTCGCGCAATGATTCATGCTGCTACGCGCGGTTATCACAAACAAGTGCTTGAAATAAAAGATATTAAAACGCTGGCCGGTTAAAAGGTTTTAG
>DPSB01000427.1 GCA_003537495.1 Cytophagales bacterium
GGGCTGGATTAACCCAAAACACCTTTCAAGCCTCAAAGCCTTTGCGAAAAGCAAGGGCTTTTTGCTTTTATCTGATTTTCAATTAGATACAGATAATTTTAATTTCTAACTGTCTGATTTTATCAAATTCAAGGATTGTTTTGAGATAAAAATGTAAAAAAGTGGGGTAAAGTGGTTGGAAGTGGGTGAAAGTTACTTAAGTTTGCTTAGGAGAAAACGACAACCACTACGTCTATGACTTTCTTCACCAGTGAATATGAGTGTAAGCTTGATGCCAAAGGCAGGATTGTTCTGCCTGCGCGGATCAAAGCTCAGTTGCCCGAGCCGGAAGGCGGGGTACAGGAGCTTGTGATCAGGCGTGGCTTTGAGCAATGCCTCATCATTTACCCTATGGTGGAGTTCAAAAAGGTCTTCTCAAAAATTTCCGGACTCAGCGAGTTCAACAAAGAGTATCGCGATTTACAACGCAGCTTTTTGAGTGGGGTAACAACTATAGAACTGGACAGCAATGGCCGGTTTGTAATCCCCAAAAACATGCTGGCTTATGCCCAGGTCGAAAAAGATGCGATGCTGGTAGGCACAGGCAGTAAAGTTGAAGTCTGGAACCCCACTGTGTATGAGAAGCACCTGATCCAAGACCCAAGTGAATTGTCGAAACTGGCCGAGAAGTACCTGAACGAGTAGCAATGATGGAGCAGCTTCAAAGTGTGCACTTTGAATACAGCTCTAAAATAGCTGCAAGCCACAGGCTTCAAGCTTCAGGTAAGAGTGAGTTAGAGTTATGATGACTTTAAAGAACTTTTGACCTGAAACCATAAAGTTGGTAATGGATATGATAACAACTTGAAGCTTGAGTCTGATGTACCATAAGCCAGTAATGTTGACAGAATGCATCGAGGCGTTGAACATCAACCCAGATGGCAATTATGTCGATGTAACATTTGGAGGTGGCGGTCACAGTCTGGCTATCCTCGAAAACCTGAGAGAAGGAAAATTAATAGCCTTCGATCAGGATGATGATGCAAAGCGACAAGCTGAAAATATTCAAAGTCGTTCTTTTACATTTTGTCAAACAAACTTTAGGTACATGAAACAGTACCTGAAGTTGAATGGAGTAATACTGGTAGATGGCGTGCTGGCTGATCTTGGGATTTCATCGCATCAGATCGATTCGCCCGAGCGCGGATTTTCAACCCGTTTTGAAGGCCCGTCGGATATGCGTATGGATCGCAAAAGCAAATTCACGGCAGCAACTATTCTGAGTGAATATAGTGAAGAAGCATTGCACCGCATTTTTGGTATGTATGGTGAATTGAAAAATGCGCGCACGGCAGCAAAAGCAATAGTTGGTGCTCGTGCACAACAACCGCTAACTACCACACTCGAATTAAAAAATGCTTTACAAAGCATTGCTCCCCGCGGTAAGGAGCACAAATATTTCGCCCAGGTGTTTCAGGCGCTACGCATCGAAGTAAATGCTGAGATGAAAGCACTTGAAGACTTTTTGCACCAATGTGGCGAAGTGATTAAACCGGGTGGCAGGTTAGTGATAATGAGTTATCATTCGCTGGAAGACAGAATGGTTAAGAATTATATCAACACCGGAAAGGTGTTCGGAGAGTTGGAGAAAGATTTCTATGGCAATCCGATCAAACCGTTTCTGGCAATAAACCGAAAGCCAATCGAAGCTTCGGAAAAAGAAATAGATGAAAACAAACGCGCCCGCAGTGCAAAACTGCGAGTAGCAAGTAAAATATAATCAATCTCTTCTTTGAAGAGATTGAAAAAAATGGAGAACATGAGTAATAGTGAAGTAATTATAAATTTTATGAAACAGTCCCCCTTCTCCCTCGGAGAAGGGCCGGGGATGAGGTTATGAGTGAGAACAAATTCAGAATAATGGAACCCGGCAAGGGCAACGAAGCTAAGGTGAAGGAGAGAACTTCAACACCCGGCCCAAGCATTTTTTCGGGTTTAGAGAAGAAGATGAAACTGGAATCGTACTTCGAAGAAGGTTTTCCGGTTCAGTATCTGCCCAAAATTTTGTTTGTGGTGTTGTTGAGTTTAATCTACATCAGCAATACACATTTTGCAGAAAAGACTACGCGTAAGATTGATAGGCTGCAAAGTGATGTAGAAGATTTACGTGCGGACTACACCACATTGAAAGCCGACATTATGTATGCTAGCAAACAAAGTGAAGTAGCACGAAGAGTTAAAGAACTAGGTCTGAAAGAAAGTTTAAATCCACCATTTAAAGTTGTAGTTGACGCCAGTGAATATTAAGAAGTCCATATTAATCCGGGTACGGGCTGCCTTTTTGGGTATCATGATTTTTGCGATCTGCGTGGCCGCAAAAATTGGTCATATCCAGGTGGTTGATGGCGCTAAGTGGGAGAAATTAAGCGAAGAGATTCATTTTGATTATAAAAAAGTAAAAGCAACACGCGGTAACATCTATTCCGATAATGGAAGTTTATTAGCAACCAGTTTACCCTTTTACAAAGTAGCGATTGATCCTACGCTTGCTAAGCCGGAGGTTTTTCGTGCGGGTGTAGATTCTTTGAGTTTTTTACTTTCTCGATATTATAAAGATCGTTCAGCTGCCGAGTACAAACAATTGCTTAAAGATGCGCGCACTGCCGGTAAACAATACCTGGTTATCAATCGCAAGCAAATTAATTATCAGGCAAAAAAGGAAATGATGAACTGGCCTATCTTCCGCGATGGACGGTACAGAGGCGGAGTAATTTTTGAAAAGATTGATGTGCGCTACAGACCCTTCTCTAATCTTAGTCGCAGAACCGTTGGCTTTGTAAACGAAGATGGCCAGGGCGCAGGTCTTGAATATAGTTTCGATGATGTATTGGGTGGCCAGGATGGTGAAGCACTTTTTCAAAAAATTGCAGGTGGTACATGGAAACCAATTTTTGATGGTAACAATACCAAAGCCATAAATGGATTAGACATTCACACTACAATTGATATTAACCTGCAAGATGTTGCTGAAACATCTTTGTATCGGGCCATGGAAAAACACAATGCCGATGATGGCACCGT
>DPSB01000626.1 GCA_003537495.1 Cytophagales bacterium
TCCACCCGAATGGCAATTACGTTTCGTCCGGGTTTCAATACGTTTGCGCTAATATTATAAACCCGTTTATCATTTACCTTACGATCAATACCTCCAACTTTAATTCCATTGATGTAACTAATGTCTGAATCATTAATTGGCCCTAATGATAGCACCGCTTTTTTGCCGGCCACAGATGCCGGTAACTCAATAACTTTTCTGAACCAGAAAATACCATCCGCATTCTGATCCAGTAGCTTAGGTAACTCATAAGGTTTCCAGGCTGAGTCGTTATAATCCGGTGATTCAGGTGTTGAGCTTACTTCTACTTTTGGTCCGGTGTAATCCGCATTCGAAGCTTTAAATGCCGTTAAAAATCCTTTGCGATGCTGATTCGCTACAGCATAAACCGCCTTTGATAACCATTCATCGTTCTTTATGCTTTCTTCAGTACTGATCTGGTAAAGGGTTGCGCCAAGCGATTCTGAAGGCGCGATCTCTATTAATGAAACTATAGCCGCCAACCGGGTATTTGCATCTTCATCGTTAAGCAATTTGTATTTAGTTACCAGTTCTTCAGACCAACCCGATTTAGATAAAATCTGAATGGCAGCTTTTCTTACTCCTGGCGCAGGGTGTGTTAATGCTTTTTCAACTACGGCCTGAGCCTGATCATCTTTGCTGATTGCGCCAAGTCCATCGATTGTCCAGAGTGCATGAATGGCGGCATAGTTATCGCCAAATTCATTTACAGTTTGATTGCTTGCCAGATCAAACAACTTCGATAACACATCCAGATTACCGCGTTCTACTAATAATCGTTGTGCTGTTAACCGCCATAGCTGGTTATCATTCGAAAGTGTTTTAACAAGTTGATCCGGATCATCTTTACTTAGCGAAAGCGGCTTCACTTTTTTTGCTTGCCGGCTAACTACGCGCCATACACGTCCGTGCGATTTATCGCGCAACGGATTTTCATAGGCATTTCCTTTTCCATTCACACCTTCAAAACCACCACGCTCTGGTGTTGGTGTTGGATTGTGTTGAATGATGAAGTTATACCAATCCAAAACCCACACTGCACCATCAGGACCAACCTTTGCATCTACGGGGGCCACACACTCATCGGCACCAGCAAATAAATTCCAACCATCCTTTTCAATAAAGCCAGCACCTTTCTTTTCGATGCGCGCCATGTGCACCAGATGACCGGTTGGCTCACACACAAATGCTACTTTATTCCAGAATGCTTCGGGATAATTTCTTGCTGTATAAAAGTGGTGACCTGCAGCGGCTGTAAAGCCACCAAACACATCTACTTGGCGCACTTTATCAGTTATAGCATGCATGGCATAATGGCCATCAATCTTGGCACTGCCATTTAATTGCACACCTTCCACATCGCGCAACGCTTTATTGGGAATACCCATAAACACACTGTGCGTATTATTAGCGGTGGATGCAAACACATCGTTGTTCTCGGTTAAACCAAAACCCCATGTGTTGTTACTGGTGCTGGTCATAAATTCAAATGCGGATACATCGGGCTTGAAGTGATACACTCCCTGACGAAATTGACGATTTTCGCCTGCAATGGTTCCATCAAAACCTGAATAGCCCACTACACCCCAAATCTGATTATCGAATCCATACTTCAAGTTTGAGGGCCCCGCATGCGTATCGAATACGCCCCAACCGTCAATAATTATTTTTCTTACATCGGCTTTATCATCGCCATCAGTATCTTTCAAAAACAAAAAGTGTGGTGCTTGCGAAACAATTACACCACCATTGCTAAACACCATACTGGTAGGAATATTCAGCTTATCGGCAAACACGGTAAACTTATCGGCCTTGCCATCGCCATCGGTGTCTTCGCAAATTTTTATCCGATCATCGCCTGCGCCTTTATCTTCTAATACTGTGTTGGGATAATCTACCGTTTCAATCACCCACAGTCTTCCCTTCTCGTCCCACTCCATAGCAATGGGATTTATAATGTTGGGTTCAGATGCAAACAACTCCAAATCAAAACCAACCGGTACCTGAATTAACTTAGCTGATTCTTCTGGTGTAAGCGGATCCTGATAGCGCGGACCGGGACTACGTTTTTCATAATTCGGAATTCCTTCGGCATCGCGATAAACCAAAGTAGGGAGTTGTTTACTGAATGCCTCCCACTTTTGCTTGGCTGCATCGCCAACGGCCCACAAAATTCCCTGCTTCATCAGTTCATGAAAGCCGGGGTTATCCCACGTGCGTTCATCATGACCATAAGCCGTGTAGAATACTCTTCCTTTTCCAAATTCTTTTGTCCAGGTCCAGGGTTCGTGATGGTCGCCTTCCACCCGTTCCATTAGTACAGTAATGTCTTCTGCTATTTTAGCATGCACATAGGTTTCGTCCCACGTAGCGAAAGGTTGAAGCGTTTGTGTAATGGGATGATCCTTTTTAATAATATCGGTAGTAAACGAATCTGTTTTATGCGTTGAGAACTGACCTCCAACCAGATCGATGTATTTTGGTGAATTACGAAAACACCAACTCGCACAATGCACAGGAATAAATCCCTTACCCTTTTCTACAAATGATAATAATGCGGTTTCCTGCGAAGTAGTAATACTATCGTGATTGGCATAAATCATCAACGCATCATACTTATCCAGATTATCGGGATTCAGATCATCGGGGTTACTTGTGTAGGTAAAACTTATACCATCCAGCGAAAGCTGCGAAGCAAGCAGTGGTAAAAGCTGAGCTGAATTGTGATGCTCACTGTCATGTCCCAGAAACAGGATTTCAAGTTTTCCGGAATCGTTACGAAGACTTTTGGCTGGTTGATTACACGAACTAACCAGCCCAATAAAAAATAGACTGAAGATGAAGATTATAAATCGCATGGCACTTAGGGTTTTATGCAATAAAATTGACCCACTTATTCCGCAATCGTTTGCTGTATTTTATCAAAAAATGACTTTATTTTGACCTAAAAAGGTCAATTGATAAATAATATAGACAATTAAGTACCAGTTATTACTCGATTCTGGAATCATGAAAGCTGCATTACAAAAATCCCCGATCTCCGATGATCATGCTTTTGAAGCGAAACATTTGCAGGCACCGCATTTCGATCCCAACTGGCACTTTCATCCGGAGTACCAACTTTTTTTGGTTTTGAAAGGGACGGGTACCCGATTTATTGGTGATCATGTTACACCATTTAAAAAGGGTGACCTGGTATTTACAGGCCCCAACCTACCCCACCTGTGGCAAAGCGACCATGAATATTTTATGGATAATACCGAGTTAATAACTGAGGGCATTGTGATCTACTTTCCAGAAAACTTTTTGGGTAAAGAGCTACTCCAAAAGAATGAGATGTATAAAGTAAAGCAGCTTTTACAATTAGCGCATCGCGGTATTGAAATTTATGGTGAAACACACCAACGTGTAAGTGAGCTGATGCATCGGGTGTTGCATGTTTCTGATTTCGATCAGATACTGGCCTTGCTTAACCTGTTGAATATAATTTCAAACTCTTCTGAATTCAGATTACTGGCAACGGAGGGATACTCCAACTCGATGAAAGAAACAGAAACCGATCGGATGAATCGTGTATATGCCTACGTAATGAAAAACTTTCGGGAGAAAATTATGTTGGATGATGTAGCGGCTATTGCCAATATGAGCCCCAGTGCCTTTAGCAGATACTTTAAAGTACATGCCAATAAAACGTTTTCCGATTTCTTAACTGAGATACGTGTAGGGCACAGTTGTAAGTTATTAACCAATCAAACCATCAACGTGTCGCAGGTTTGTTACGATAGCGGTTTCAGTACGCTTTCCAATTTTAACCGGCAGTTTAAAGCCGTTACGCATTATAGTCCGTTGGAGTATCGCAAGAAGTATAGTCCATTAAATTGAGTATTGGTTAATACAAGTTTGTTTTCTCGTCATCCTTTATCATGTCGTCTAATTGCTGAACTGCAATGTCAAGTTTTCCATGATCAACCAGTGCTTTGGCCAAAGTTGGAACGGGGCGCGCCTTAGATTCATCTGTCTTGCCCCACAAATTGGAACGGATCATACACTTCGCGCAGTGCATAAATGCTTCTTTTACATTCACAATAATAGCAAGAGCTGGCAGCTTTCCATCACAAGCTAACAATTCTAAAACACTTTTATCAGTAACAATTTTAGCATCGCCATTTACGCGCAGCGTTTCTTTAATGCCCGGAATCAGAAAGA
>DPSB01000081.1 GCA_003537495.1 Cytophagales bacterium
CACTTACGCAGCATCCCCGCTACTTTAATATTAAAGTAGAGCGGGCCAAAACCTATTTCCCGATTATTGATAAGATTTTTGAAGAAGAGCGTTTGCCTTTGGACTTCAAATACCTGGTGCTACAGGAAAGTGCTTTGATTGCCGATGCGGTTTCGGTTAGTAATGCCGTTGGTTTCTGGCAGTTTAAAGATTTTACAGCTATGGAAATGGGTTTGCGGGTAGATAAAGAAGTGGATGAGCGCATGAACATCCATTCCGCTACGCGTGCAGCGGCCCGGTATCTCAAGAAAAACAATTTCATGTTCAACAACTGGCTGCTCGCACTGCAATCGTACCAAATGGGTGGTGGCGGAGTGCAGCGTTCAGTGGGTGATAAGTACAATGGTGCGCGCCACATGGATATAACATCGGATACGTATTGGTACATTAAAAAATATCTGGCGCATAAAGTTGCTTTCGAAAATGCAGTGAAAGGCGAAGCGCAGGTAAAGGTTTCGCATTATCCCATTACTTCAGCCAAAAGCTTTTCAGAACTCTCAAACGAATTGGCCATGGAAGAATCTGTTCTGCGCGATTACAACAAGTGGATCCGGAAGGATAAAATTCCGGCCGACAAGACTTACGTGGTGGTTATACCAACCGGCAAATTGCCTTCAGAGTTTAATACCCTCAACATTGCATCTTCATCAAAACCGGAAGTAATTGAAGTTAAACCAACAGCTCGCACCGAAAAGAAACGACACAACGGAATTCTGGCCATTCAGGCAATGCCAGGCGAAACAACTACATCATTAGCTAAACGCGCAGGTGTAGGTATTTCTGAATTTTTGAAGTTCAACGAAATTCCAATTGATCATACCGTGATGGTGGGCTCGCATTATTATCTCGCCCGCAAAAAAATACGTTCATCGGGTGAAAGTTATACCGTTCGCTCGGGCGATGATTGGTGGCTGGTTAGCCAGCAAACCGGAGTGCAGTTGAAGCGCCTTAAGAAATACAATAAACAACTAACAGCATCTTTAAAGGCTGGCGATGTGGTAAGGTTAGATAATGTGAAGCAACCCATCACAACAACAACTAACACGGCACCGGTATTGGAACCCATAGCCGAAGAAACAATTGTTGTGGCCGAGATTGACTCCGATTCGTTTTTTAATTGGGAGGTTCGCCCAAAAGAAGCTGCAACTACGGTTCAAACCAAAACGCAAACCCAAACAGAGCCGGCTGTTGTCAGGATTGAAAAAGCTCCTGCTGATTCGGTAAGGTTAGCTTTAAAACAGCCTGAAGCTACTGCCGAAAAGCCTGCCACGCACCAGGTAAAACAAGGCGAAACCCTATATGCCATTGCAAAACAGTATAATGTAGGTGTTACCGATTTGCTGGAGTGGAACTCGTTGGAGATAGCGTCTGGAATTAAACCGGGCCAGGTCTTGGCTGTTAAGCCCACTCAGGCAAAAGAATCAGTTCCACAAACACCCCAATCTCAGTTTATTGTTCATGAAGTAAAAGAATCGGATACGCTTTACAGCGTAGCGCGTCAATATAATGTTACTATTAAGGATATTATGGAGTGGAACAAGAAAGAAGATTTTAAAGTGTCGCGGGGCGAGAAACTCCGAATCCTTACCCAATAGCTTCTGTTTTTTTACTTTTTTGAGTAAATACTTACGTGTATCTCTAACAACTGGCCCAAAAGTTTAAGAACTCCCAAAAAAGAATAATTTTGCAGCAGTTGAGAAGTGTAGAGAATATTTTAAAGCGAGTTGTGCATGGAAATGGCAGCTATTAAAACGATTGATCTTGTTTTGTTGGTGGATGACAACGATACTGATAACTTTATCAGTAAGCGTATTATTGAGATTACGAAGTTTGCAAGACGCGTAGAAGTGAAGAGTTCGGGAAAAGGTGCGCTGGATTACCTCAAGCAACATCAGAACGAAACTGAAAATATTCCCAACCTGATTTTTCTGGATATAAACATGCCTATTGTAGATGGGTTTGTTTTCCTTTACGAATTCGAAAAATTCAATGAACTGGTACGGAGCAAGTGTAAGGTTATCATCCTTTCCAGTTCAGATAATAAACGCGACATTGATAAAATTGTGAACAACAATCACGTGATCAAGTTTATAACCAAGCCGCTTACTGAAATCGCGCTTGACGAAATCCGGGTAAACAACATCTGATCCGACCAGCAAAGTCATAGGCATTCGGTTATTTGCTATTTTTGTAGCCGAAATTTTAAAACCTATGAAGACGTCTCTATTTTTTTTCAAAAAAACCTTGTTTGTCAGCTTGCTGATGGCTTTTTCTATTTTGGCATCGGCACAAGTGGTAAAAGTTGACTCAACCAGTAACTGGAAAAAATCCTTTAAATCAGGATTAAATGTTAACCAGGCATCTTTCACTTCAAACTGGAAGGCTGGTGGTGTTAATTCTATTGGGTTCAATGGCTTCCTAAACTACAAAGCCAACTATAAGAAGGATAAAAACAGTTGGGACAACGAACTCGATTTTCTGTACGGTATGGTAAACAACCAAGGGCAGGGCTATCGCAAAACGTTAGACCGGATTTTCCTTCAAACCAAATACGGTCGTGAACTTGCACCCAAGTGGAGTTTTACTACATCGCTCTCTTTTCTATCGCAATTTGCAAAAGGTTATAGCTATGCTAAAGATGTAAACGGTGTGGAACAATCCACACTCATTTCTGATGTGTTTGCCCCTGCATTTGTCACATCGGCCTGGGGTTTTGAATATAAGCCAGCCGATTACTTTAAACTTAATCTTTCACCTTTCTCTCCTCGTGTAACCATCGTGGCCGATAATAATGGACGCTTTGATGCGGTAAGCCCAATTAATCCTTATGGCGTGTTGGTAGGCGAAAACACACGCTTCGAATGGTTGGCATTTCAGATGGCAGCCGATTTTAATAAAGACATAGCCGAAAATATAAATCTTAAATGGCGCTATGTAATGTTTGCCAACTACGAAACGTTGGAAGCTAAAACAATCGATCATCGTTTGGATCTTAACCTCACGGCCAAAGTGAACAAGTTTGTAAACGTTTCGCTTGGTGGAATTTTGTTGTATGATTTCGACCAGGATAGCGGTGTACAGCTGAGCCAGGCTTTCTCGCTTGGTGTGCTTTATACTTTCCAGAATTTTTCCGATAAATAACTAACAGATATATCTTACTGCTTTGCTTAACCAGAATTTCAGGTTAGGTAAAGCAGTTTTCATTTTATGATTCGCATTGAACAAGCAAGGTTTGAACAGATACCAGCTATGCGGCAGGTGGCTATTGATTCCTACACCGACACATTTGCTGATTCGAATACACCCGAAAACCTGAAAGCTTTTTTTGAATCGACCTACAATCTGCCACAACTGGAGCGCGAATTTCACGAGCCGGGTTCTAAACTTTATCTGGCGTTGGATGAAACCGAAGTGGTTGGTTTTGTGCGGTTGCGACAAAGCAATGAGGTGGTTTCTTA
>DPSB01000606.1 GCA_003537495.1 Cytophagales bacterium
GAGGAATGTTGTGATGTAAAATCTAAATCACCTTAAAAGATTTAATCATTTTCTTTATCCCTTTTCGATAGCCACGATTTAGGGCGTTATCTGAACTCAAGGGATTAATGCTGTAATCCACACGCCTTCCGCCATAAACCAATGGTGATATGGTAGTCTTAACATCACACCTCCAGACTAATCGCTGCAGTTTCAGATCATAAAGATTAAAATAGACGCGAGCCTCTTTAAACTCGTAATCTGAATTGTTGACCTCTACTTCGATGTTATCCTTCAGGTATCCGATTCGTGTAAACAGTATGAAATCAAGATTCAATTTCTCAGTTATAATCTTTGCGGTTGTTGAATCCAGACTATTCATGCGAGATAAATCAATACCAAATTGTTTAAGCTTAAATTCGGAATCAGAGTAGGCCAAGGGCTCTATTAGCGATTTTGATTTTAACTCCGCATTTGCCCATCCTAATAAGTCTTGATAATCGTGGCCGGCATTTCCGGTAAGATCACACACTAATAGCCTGTCGCCCGCTCTTACTCCAATAAATTTAGGTGTAGAATTTATCTTGCTCGATCCGCAGGAGGAAAGGATTATTGAAATCAACACCACCCCTAACAGATAAATCGATCTGAACCTTGAAAAAATTAGATTCCTTTCATTCATTTATTGATGATATGCTTCTCCGACTAATTTACAAAAAAATCAACATGACTGAGTGCTTAGTCCACAAGTCTAAACATACAGTTTTCCACATTCGGTATCTTGTTTTATTACCAAATCCTGTAACTTTCCTTTACAAGCTCTCACTTCACCTACCAACATGCGGAAAATTTATTACCTGATACTACTAATTGTCATCACAGTATCCGTAGTGTGGTATTTTTTTGCCGAATCAAAAATTGATTACAATACGCAGGTAAAACCCATACTCAATAAAAAATGTATTGCATGCCACGGTGGTGTAAAGCGCGAAGCTGAATTCAGTCTGTTGTTCCGGCAGGAAGCATTAGCGAAAGCCGAATCAGGCAAGTATGCGATTATTCCAGGCGATGCCGCGCACAGCGAATTAGTGAAACGCATCACAGCAACCGATCCGCAAGAGCGAATGCCTTATAAAAAAGATCCGCTTACGCAGGACGAAATAAACATTCTTACCCAATGGATTGAAGAAGGCGCAACGTGGGGCGATCATTGGGCTTATGTAGCGGTGAAAGAACAAACTGTTCCTGAAAAATCGGATTGGGCAAAAAATGATATTGATGCATTCATCTACGAAAAGTTGGATGAACATAATTTGCAACCTTCCGCTGCAGCGGATAAAGCCACCTTGCTGCGCAGGGTAAGTCTTGATTTAATTGGTATTCCCGCTCCTGAATCCATTGCAAAAGAATTTTTGAATTCCAATGATCCGAAAGCATTTGAAGAATTAGTTGATCACCTTCTGGCTTCCAACCAGTATGGCGAACGCTGGACCAGCATGTGGTTAGACCTCGCCCGCTATGCCGATACCAAAGGCTATGAACGCGATGATAGTCGCGCCATCTGGCGTTACCGCGACTGGGTGATTAACGCATTTAATGCAGATATGCCTTACAACCAGTTTATCACCGAACAATTAGCCGGTGATTTATTCGATAATCCAACCGATGAGCAATACATCGCCACGGCCTTCCATCGCAACACCATGACGAATGATGAAGGTGGTACCGATAACGAAGAGTTTCGAACTGCAGCCGTGTTAGATCGTGTAAACACAACCTGGGAGGCGTTGATGGGAACCACATTTGCCTGCGTGCAGTGCCATAGTCACCCGTACGATCCGTTTACGCACGAGGAGTATTATAAGTTCATGGCTTTCTTTAATAACTCACGCGATGAAGATACAGAAGCGGAATATCCTTTGCTTCGCCATTTCGAAAAAGAAGATGCTGAAAAACTTACTACGCTTACCGACTGGATCAATAAAAACATCTCAAATGAAAAAGCTAAGGAAGTATATCGCTTTGCCAAAACCTGGCAGCCGAGTATAAACTCCATTCAGGCCGATCAGTTTATCAACAGCGAACTCACCGATACCAAATGGCTTATCTTTCGCAACAACGCGCAATGTAGGTTGCCGAATGTAAATCTTACCGGCAACAACCGACTTATCTATCGCAATTCCAGTTGGGTAAATGGTGGCGTGTGGAATATACATTTAGATAGTGTTACCGGTCCACTGCTCAAATCCATTGCTGTAAAAAACACTTCAAACAAATGGCAGATTGTGGATTTCGAATTTACTCCAGTTGATGGTACACACGATTTATACTTTACTTATAGCAGTCCCAACCTAAAAAATGCAGATGACAGCGGCATGATCTTCGATTGGTTTTACTTTACGGATGATTGGGATCGTAACCATCCCGACAAGAGTAAAACATTTTGGGAGTTGGTTCGCAAAGAACCACCCACCACGCCCATCATGTTTGATAATCCGGCTAAGATGAAACGCCTCACGCATGTTTTTGAACGCGGCAATTGGTTGGTAAAAGGTGAAGTAGTTGAAGCTGCCGTGCCACATACACTTAATCCATTTCCTAAAGATGCACCAGCAAACAGATTAGGACTCGCGCAGTGGATGACAGATCCAAATCACCCTTTAACAGCGCGCACAATTGTTAATCGTGTGTGGGAACAATTGTTTGGAATTGGTTTAGCCGAAACCGTAGAAGACCTCGGTACACAAGGCATTGCACCCACGCATCCGGAATTGCTCGATCACTTAGCGTGGAAGTTGGTGCATGATCACAACTGGAGTTTAAAAAAGCTGATGCGCGAAATTGTATTGTCTGCAACCTATCAACAAACTTCAGATGTTACGGCAGAATTGTTAGAGCAGGATCCACTTAATAAATTATACGCACGCGCACCGCGCGTACGCCTGTCTGCCGAA
>DPSB01000221.1 GCA_003537495.1 Cytophagales bacterium
TCGAAAAATCCACCAGACAAAGAATTCACATTACTTCACCACCACCCTGATTCCCTCCGAGTGACTTGCAAACTCCGGTGCATACATACATTGAATATTGGTTACGCCATTGGAGAAATCTCCTTTTTGCGATACGCGCAAATCATATTCAAACACATACGTGCCTTTACCTAAATATCCGATAAAGAAATTAGTAGCCAGATCGCGCGTGCTTTCATAGTAATACAATCCATCCTGATACTTATGGGTCGAGATTGTAGTGGTCGGTTCAAAGCCAGCAGCACGCATATCTTTCAGGTGTACGTATTCCATATCGCGATCTACACGCAGTTCAATGCGCACCTTTACAAGATCACCAATCTGCAGTGGAGATTTTTCTGTAATAGGTGTAATTACCAGACCACGATCAGAATTCACTTGCTTAAACAATTGCTTCTTCAGCTTCAATGGTGTTTCAGCAGGCGTAATTTTATCCAACTGTTCAAAGTATTGCCAGTACGCAGCGCCCCAGGCCACACCATCATCGGTTTTTGAAATCGTAATCTTACCCATGTTGGATTTTATCTCGCCCGCCTGCCACGCGGTTTTAAAGTAGCCAGTACCAGCCTCTACTTTAATGTCTTCACGTTTGGTTGGGTCAATAATTTCGTTACCAACTTTTATTTCGACTAGTTTTGAAGTGGCCAATGCATCACTGCCTCTGCGTAACAGCGCATAACTGGCTTCGGTTGTAGCTTTGGTAGTTTTCCAATCCTGCGTTTGTTTTTGTTTCAGCAACCATACTTTTAGTTCTTCTACTGCTTTCACATCTTTCGCCACTTCATCATATACTTCAATCATCAATGCTTGGGTTTCAATTGGCGCCTGGTGCCAGTAATAGCCGCGATCCGTTTTCCAATACATACCCATTTCTTCCGAACGCAAAGCACGTTCGCTAAACGATTTAATCATGGCTGTCGGGGTTGTTTTATCATCAAAGCGATGTAACGCCAAACTCAACATACCTTCCATGTACAGTCCTTTGCGTAACCAGTAATTTTTAGATTGTCCTAAGTAGTAGTTGAAAGCTTCTTTTACATCATCAGGAATTACAACATCTTTAAAATAGCTGCGCATGTACAGGTAATGAATCTGGCTGTAACCTAAATGATCATCTTCCAGCTTGGTTAATCCGCGCTTGGCCTGAGCTTTCAATTTTTCGTAATCATACTTAAATTGGTAATCCAAATAACCAACGGCTTTGGTTACCATGCTCCAAATGCGGGCATCTTCGCGCACCGCGCGTACACCCAACACATCTAAATGACCCATACCGCTGATGATGTGCTGTGTCATGTACCGGTCTTCCTTAAAACCCGGAAACCAACTAAAGCCACCACTTGCATTTTGTGCCTTTATGATTTTATCCAACGCTCGTTCTTGTTCGTTTGCCATACGATTCAAATCAAACAACAACGCCACATTACGCTTGCGTTGCGATTCATCTTTGGCGTGCAATACCCATGGCGTTTCTTCCAGCAAAGCAGATTTCAACTCCTGATTTTTTTCAAGATTGGAAAGCAAGGCATCGGGTTGAATGTTCTTCCACGTATCAAACACCTGTTTTATGCGCGGATTGGAATTGGCGATATGCGAAGCAATACTATTCGCATAAAATTTACTATAGGTTTGCTCTACACAATCATAGGGATATTCCATCAGGTAAGGCAACGCCTGAATAGCATACCAGGCCGGATTAGAAGTGAACTCCAGCGTAAAGCGATGATGGCGCAACGTGTTCGATTTGTTGTTCACCATTTTGTCGAACTTAAATTCTTTGGTTTGCTTTCCGCGGATTGGCAACGGCAATGATTCGGTTACAAGCATTCTATTTGTAACTACTGGAATAGTCATCTCTTCGCCATCCGAAAAATTACCAGCCTTTGCTACCACCCGATACGTAAGTGCCTGTATCCCTTCCGGGATTTCAATACTCCACTCGAGATTGGTACTCTGGCGTGGCTTCAATGAAAATGGTTTTGCCTTGTCATTGTTTTTCATTTGCACATCTACCGACTTCATGGTAAGCGCATCAAAAAACTCAAGCTGGGCCTGTCCGGTTAAGTCAGCATCAACTAAACTGCTCACCTTCACCGCAAAAATCATTTTATCGTTCTCGCGGAAGAAGCGTGGTTGATTCGGTACTACCATCAACTCTTTTTGTGTTACAAGGTGATTGACAATAGAGCCTGATTTCAAATCGGGTGTGTGTGCAAAGCCCAGCATCTTCCAGCGGGTAAGTGCTTCGGGAATAGTGAAGTTGATAATAATCTCACCTTCGGCATTGGTTTGCAAGTGTGGATAAAAGAAAGCAGTTTCATTAAAGTTGGTGCGCACTTTTACTGCGGAGAAGTCTTCCTGAGCAGGATTTTGTGCAGGTTGACCTGTTGGAAGACTATCAGACTTAATATCCTCCTCCATTACTGATTCCTTTTCCGCGGGAGCAGAGGCCGCCACTTCCATCATTTCATCATCTCTTAATTCCGATTTCATGGCACGCTTCCTGTCCGCTCCACCAACGCTCATACCATAAACTCTGTTTCTATAATAAAAATCATAAAAACTGTATCCAAACCAATTGAAGCTATCGAAGTAAGCTCCTTCAGGTGATCGGTCGTAGTCCGGATTCCAATCTTTGCTAAATACTGAAAGGTCTTTTCGATTAAATCCATTTGTACTATTCCATCCTAATCGAGCATAGTGCGAGTTGAAGAAGTTGGCATACCAACTGTTACTTCGGAATTGATCGAGCGACTCATCGTAAAGTGTAGCTACCATTTCAGCTGCAACTTTTTCGGCACCATTACCTTTAATCTTTATTTTCCATTGCTCTTGCTGGCCCGGTTGCAGTTTGTCTCTGAAACTTTCAAAAGCGATGTTCAGGTTCTTATTAGAGAACGGCACCGAAATAGTTTCGCTTTGTTTATACAAGCGATTATCTTTTATAAACGTAACATGAATACCCAGATTACCGCGATCAGCTTCAGTAACCGGAAACTCAAACATCCTTTGTTCATTTTTTAGTTCAATCCATTCGTGTTTCAAAAATTCGCCATCGCGTTCTACTTCATACACGGCGATAACTTTTTTCTCAGCTGTGCCAATGGTAAATGTTGCTTTTTCCCCAGGCTCTGCCGACATTTTAACCGGTTGAAAATATTTTACCTGCGGAGTGGGAATAGTTTTATCTGAAGGCGCTGAAACAGTAAAGTAACTCACCTCTTTTACTTCCTGGCCGGAAGCATCCTGTGCTTTTATCTCTAGCACATACTCACCCGATTTCCACTTGTTGAGATTTTCGAGGGCAAATGTTTTCTTTTCTGCTGTGTTAAAATTCAGATCAAAAACTTCTTTAGCCCGCGCCCACTTGAACTTATTGGTTTCATCTTCAAACAGATCGGCAGGAAAAAATTGATAATACTGCTCGCGGGTATAAAGAGCGCGGTCGGGTTGTTCCCACATGCGCGCACGAAACACTTTGGCCGGTGACTTAAGTTCAAAAATTTTGATGTTCCCTTTTGCGGCTTCAAACTGTCCGGCAAGGTTGGTAGTTGAAATGGTAAACTCTTTGGCAGCGGTTATCTGATCTTTGTTGATGTTACCGATGTAAACATTTACCTGCAACGATTTGTATCCAACCGAAATAGTAGTGCTGTTGCTGTGGGTTTCGCCATTAATGTCGGTAACATCTGCATATACGGTATAATCAAAAACCGGATCGGCTGCACGATCTACATTCCGGTCGGGCAATGCATTAAAGTTTACTACAAACTTTCCATCGGCATCGGTTTCCGTTTTTCCGTTTATAATTTCCATTTCGGGCGAGGCCGGATAATAACCCCAACGGCACCACCACCAATACGGATAGCGCGCCATACGCACTACACGATAACTTACGGCAGCACCATTAATGTTTGCTCCGGAATAAGCACGTGCAAAACCTTCGGCTTTAATAGTTTCATCTAACCGGAACTTACCTTTTACGGGTTCAAAGTCAACTTCAAACTTTGGTCGCTTGTATTCTTCTACTGAAAAATAAATGGTGCCGCTTCCAGTTTCCAAACTCATTTGGCCGGTAAGCCCACTAGCGGGGGCCGTAAATGTTCCGCTAAACGTACCGTATTCATTAGGTGTTACCTCAACACTACCACGCTCCTGGTGATTCACATCGTACAACCTTACGGTATGAATGGATTTTCCTCCAAGCTCTGAAGTTTTACCATCGGTGTTAACCACCAGTCCTTTAAAATAAATGGTTTGTCCAGGTCTGTAGATTGCGCGATCCAAAAAGAAAAATGTTTTAACCACATTTTGCCTGCCGTACTCTATGTTCTGATGAATGTTTCCACCATAGTAAGAATATCTATCAATGGGTTCGGTGCTGTTGCGATCGTTTTTATAACTGAAGTTGATGGAGAAATTATAATGTTCATTTTTCAAATACG
>DPSB01000223.1 GCA_003537495.1 Cytophagales bacterium
AAGTAGCTACTGTAGTTACCATACAGGCGCGACAAAAAAAATTGGATCTTACTATTGAAATAGATCAGATAGAATCACCGGTTTTAGGTGATGCCTTCCGGCTGAAACAAGTCTTTTATAATTTACTGGGTAATGCCATCAAGTTCACGGCCGCTGGCACCATTACCTTCAGCACGCGTATACTGGAACAAACCGCCACACACATTAAAACCGAGTTTAAAATTTCCGATACCGGAAAAGGAATTCCGAAAGAAGAACAGGAAATAATCTTTAACCAGTTTGAACAAGGCGGTAAGAATATTCATAGGCAATATGGCGGTGCAGGACTTGGGTTATCTATTGTAAAAAAAATTATTGAACAGCAACAAGGCACCATTAAGGTGGAAAGTGAAGTAGGTACGGGCACCACTTTTATTATCATAATTACATTCGAAAAAACAGAGGCTCCTGTTGTAAGCCCTGTTCAACAAATCGAACCAACAACTTTTGCTGGCCATGTGTGGTTGGTAGATGACGATCCGTTGATTTTAAAACTGTGCTCACTCATTCTGGAAAAGAATAACATTGCCTATACATCGCTGCAAAGTTCGCTTAAAATGCTTGAGCAAAAGTTGAATGCCACCGATGTAGTTTTTCTGGACATTCGTATGCCTGGAATTAATGGTGTGGATCTTTGTAAACAACTACGTGCCCGCGTACCTGAACTTTATATTGTTGCTTTAACTGCGCACCTGCTTCCCGATGAACGAAAATTTATTGTGGAGAGTGGCTTTAACAGAATCTTACCAAAACCTTTTCGGGAAAATGAGTTTCTGGATGCCTTACATCAAATTCAATCAACTACGCAGCAAACAGAAGTAAACCTTTCTGAATTAGAAAAAATGACGCATGGCGATAAAGCGCTGATGAATTCGATAGTGGAAGAGTTTATTGAAGAAACGCACAAAAATATTTTGCAATTAGAAAAACGAATGTTGGATAAAGATGCTGCCGGTGCCCGCGAAATTATTCATCAACTTGCCGGGCGTGTTGGTCAATTTGGAGCACGACCGCTTATGAAAGAATTGCAACGCATTGAGCAAATGTTAGTGGCTGGAACTCCACTTCACACCATCCGCGAATTACCACAGGTGTTGCAGCAGGTAAAGCAACTACAACTGGAATTATCGAAAGGTATAGAAACTTCGGTTTAACCTTGAATGTTGTATTTCTCCATTTTCAAATACAATGTTTTGCGATCAATGTTCAGCAAGCGCGCGGCTTTCGATTTGTTGTATCGAACTTCGGCTAATGTTTTAGTAATCAAGTCACGCTCTTGCGATTCCTGAATCGCCTTCAGATCGTAGGTGCTGGTTTCACTAATTGAATTAAGGGTAGGTTTATTTACGGCATCAACCATTTCGGGCGGCAACGCGGCTACTCCAATTTCGCCTGTACCCGTTACCAACACGGCACGTTTAATTACATTTTTCATTTCACGTAAGTTGCCTGGCCAATCATACTTACGAAACAGATTAGTTAGCTCGATACTAAAACCGGTTGTAGTGCGGCCTAACTCTGCATTAGCCTGGTTCATGAAAAACTCCATAAACTCATGCAGATCATCGGCCCGGTTACGCAAGGCTGGTACATGAAGTTTAAATTCATTCAGCCTGTAATATAAATCTTCACGAAACATTCCATGTTTAGATTGCTCGTGTAAATCATCGTTTGTTGCCGTAATAATTCTTACATCAACCTGAATTTGTTTTGTTGTTCCCAAGGGTTGAACAATACGTTCCTGAATGGCCCGCAATAATTTTACCTGCACTTCATACGAAAGATTGCCTACTTCATCCAGAAACAAGGTACCACCATCGGCAGCTACAAACTGGCCTTCTTTATCGCGCAAAGCACCGGTAAATGCACCTTTGGCATAACCAAACAATTCGCTGGCTGCCAGCTCTTTTGAAAGTGCTCCGCAATCAACAGCCACAAAAGGTTTTTGCGCACGGGTACTGAGTTGATGAATGGAACGCGCCACTTGCTCTTTTCCCGTACCACTTTCGCCCTGAATGATAACAGACAGATTTGTTGGTGCCACCAGGCTAATCTGTTGCTGAAGTTGCCGCGCAATGTCGCTACTACCCACAACAAACTGAGGTTGACTTACAGCAGCTGTTTTTTCTGACTTAGTTGGTTTTGAAAGTGCCGATTTGATCAGCAATAAAAGTTCATCGGGATTAACAGGCTTTGTAATGTACTCAAACGCCCCGGCCTTCATGGCTTTTACTGCGGTGCGAATATCCGAATAACTCGTCATAATGATGACGGGCAACTGCGGATGGTTGTGTTTGATTTGTTCTAAAACTTCCATGCCGGTACCATCCGGCAAACGGTAATCCAACAACACTAAATCAAAGTCTTGCTTTGAAACGGCTGCAAGGCCTTCTTTGGCAGTGGAACAAGCCACCGACTCAAATTTATTTTTTGTTAAAAATCCTTCCAGAATACGTTGGAAGGTTCGGTCATCTTCAATAAGCAATACGGCCATAACTTAAAAGTAAAAAAGAAAGCCGGAATTAACCGGCCCTCTCATGTAAAAGGTTGTTGGTGAAATTACTTAATCTCCTTACCATCTTTACTAAACTTCAGGTTTTTGGTTTCGGCTTCTTTCTTCACCTTCAGTTCATAATGATCTTTAGTCTTGTTGTGATAAGCCTCTTCTACTGCCCAGCCCTGGTAATCGGCTGAAGCCAGTGTTTGTTTTACAGCATCTGGAAGTTCATCGGTGGTAATTTTTACCAACTCATCTTGTAGCTCCATAACAACAGTTGGAGAATTTACTGCGAACGCGGTTTGCATAACACCGGCTAACAACACAAGTGAAAAGATTGCAACTACTTTCTTCATGACTTTTGGTTTTAAGTTGAACAATTAATTATACCAGATCATTACGCTATTCCTGTGCCAACCAGAATCAAGAATTTAAATCGTTGATTCTGCCCTGTAATAGATGTTTTGCTTTTTTTACACCACACATTGTGTGTCGATACATTCGGCAATGTGTTGATTTATCACTACAGTTAAACTCACCCTAAAACAAAAACCCACCGGGCATACACCCGGTGGGCCGTGGCCGGCCAACCCCACATTTAGCCAACCACTTTCTCTAACTCATCAATCTTTGCCTTTGCCTCTTGCTTTCCAAGCGAGTAAGAGAGTTTGTATAATTCAAGTGCTTCGCGCTGCGTATCCTTTTTCTTACGAGGTGCCAGCTTTGTGCGGGCTGCAGCAGTTTCCAATGCCTCACCTTGTGCATACAACAGATCGGCCTGGGTTGTGGTAGACTGTGTAGAAATGTCTTTTACTTTAGTCTCCAATGCTGCAATGTCAGACTCTTTTACTTTGATAACTTCAGCATTGCTGTTCAGCGCAGAATCTTTCTGAACAAGAGTAACTGTCATAGCCTGGTTTTCAATTCTGAACTTCTCAACCTCAGCTTGCAGCAAGGCTACTTGTGTTGTGCTGGCTTCAAGATCGGCCTTTAGTTTAGTAACCATTTTAGAATAAGCCGATGCGTTTGACTTTGACTTCTTTAGAGAAGATTCCAGATCATTTAACTTAACCTGCGTGTCTTTAATATAAGCGTGCAGATTTTTCATACGGGTTGAGTAGTCAGTATAGTTAGTACCTTCTATTAACCCTTCGTTTAACAACGTGCGGTTTGCTTCAATTGAATCGAGCATAACACTTACCTGTTGTAATTGATCGGCTGACTTTTGTGTTTCCTTTAGTTCTTCTTCAAGGGTAACTACACGAGCCTTTAATTCTTCGTTCTCCTTTACATTGCAACTGGCAAGGAAAGAAGCGGCAACAACGCCTAGGATAATTTGAGCTTTCATGGTTGTTTCGTTTTTGTTTTGCATGGGGTATTGCAAACATTTGGCTAAACCAAAATGAGGGTATACTCAAAGCCTAACTTGTTGAAAATCAGTTGGTAATTTTTTCAAACCAATTGGTCTGTATCAAAAAAAGTGTGGATCAATTCTACAGATTGTGGAAAAATCAATCAAACCGAATGGCCTGAATGGGATTAATACGCGATATATACAGTGTTGGTAAGAGCAGAACGGTAAGCACGGTGCCAAACACAATGGCATTCAGAATCAGTACGGTATCCCAGCCCCACTGCACCGGTACATACTCCATATAATAGTCGTGTGGGTTTAGCTTGATAAACTTAAACTTGTATTGAATAAAACACAGTCCCAGGCCAATAGCATTACCCCACGCTAATCCTCGCGCAATTAAATTTATTCCGCTTTGCAAAAAGACATTTCGCACCAATTGGTTTTTAGCACCCATTGCTTTTAAAATTCCAACCATAGGCGTGCGTTCCATTACTAAAATTAAAATCACCGAAATCATATTCACGCACACCACCACCAGTATTATCACTAACAGAATTTTTACCTGACGTTTAATCAAATCAAGCCATTCAAATACTTGAATGTATTTATCGCGTACGGTTTCAAGATACAGGTCGTAGTCCATCGAATCGCCTATTTGCCTTGCGGCCGATTCTAATGCCGCCCGATCAAAGTTAAACTGGTAATCGTATAGGGCGCCCCAATAGGTAAGTTGTGGATTATCAATTTCAGGATTGTTGAAGATGGCTTCATGTGCATAATCAGCGTATGCGGAAAAATCTTCGCGCCAAAGCGAAAGTGTATTGAAATGTTTCAAGTTAACCTGAATTTCCAAACCACCAGCTTCGTGTGGTGCCCAATCGTTAAGGCGTTGAACCAAACCGATATCACCCAGTATAACTTTGCTGTCAAAATAATCCGACAAGTTGGTTTCGTAAATACCCACAACAACCAATCTGCGGAAGCGTGGTGGGTTCTGAAAAAAATGAATGGTAAGTTGATCGCCTACCTGGGCATTTATTTTATCGGCAATTACTTTACTTATCACCACTTCGTTGGCATACGCTGAATCCGAAAAATGAATAAACCTGCCTTCCAGTAAATTCGGGTTAAAACTTTCGGTATTAAAACTCTGGCCCACTCCTTTAAATACAATTCCCAGAACTTCGTCATCGGTTTTTACAAGTCCGGCTTTGTGGGCATACTCCTGCACGTGCGTTACAAATGGAAACTGCTGTGGGTTTTTATATAATTCAATCCGGTAGTCAAAAGGTTGTTCTTCTACCGAGTTATTCATGGTAAACCGTGTAATCAACAAGTGATTACTAAAGCTGTAGATTTTGTCTTTAACCGCAGCCTGAAATCCTTGCATAATTAAAAACGATATGATGGCGGCCGCTAAACCAATGGCAATACTGGCCACTGCTATTTTATGAATAACAGAAGCAAAACTATTGCCTTGCGCGTGGCGGATTCTTTGAGCGATGAAACGGGAAAGCACCGACTAATTCTTAATTTTATACTTTCGCCAAAATAAAAAGAAATGATCAGGTTATTGGTATTCGTTCTCGTTTTGTTAGAAATGG
>DPSB01000334.1:0-1343 GCA_003537495.1 Cytophagales bacterium
GAAAGAGAAAATTCTGGTAAGTGTTAGATCCATTAAAATTCAAGACGTTATAGAATATTGATCCCTCAATTAAATAGCCACTCGCAGCCAAATCCCAATTTAGAGCTCCGTTAAATAGGCATCGGACAATTCGAATATTATTAACGCCTATGTCACCACCCACAGCATTCAAAGAAGCATTTACGGTGGTGGTAAATACAAGTCCATGAATTTCCGAACCATCCGGGGTACCTCCAGCCGGTGAGTTGCGAATGTTAGCTCCAGCAACCAATGCCAGCAAGGGCAGGTTTTTATCTGGTGCCCAACCGGGACCAATTACAGTAATTTTCTTATCGGTTATTGTAAATAAGGCATAGGTATTAGGGCTGCCATACACATACACCGTATCGCTGTCAGCACTTGCATCAATGGCGGCTTGAATGGTATTAAACTGACCAAGCGTAGATGGATTGTTGCTTACTGTGCGCACTGTAGCAAATGAGGTTAAACTCGTTGCTGCACATACTAAAAACATAATAACCGTTTTCATATTGATTTCTGGATTTGTTGCTTTAAAAATTTCGAATCGTATTTAAGTCGTGGAAATTGAGTACACCCAACCTTACACCCAGCGTAACTTCGTGTGTTGTAAACTGCGTGCCTACCGACTTGCCAGTGGGTAATTCAAACACGTAAGCAAACCGGATATTATCGCCCAGATTGATTTGAGCAAAGGCACCATAAGTTGTGAGATTGCGTGTAAACAAACCAAGCGAATAGCTATCATCTATTTTTAGAGAAGCCGCATAATCCAACGATACCGGTGCGCCACTTACCATGCGGGCCATTACCCAGGGTTTAACTTTTATGCGATACGAAAGTTGAAACACGTAGGCCGCCATGGCATACGCATGTTGATTATATAAACTGGTACTGTATTCTTCAATGGTTGATGTTGCTTTCAAAAGTTTGGGAACGGATAGGCCCACCATAAACTTTTCGCTTCGCAAGATTAATCCACTACCCAGATTCGGCTTCCATTCGCTTTGATTCACAAACTTACCATCAGCCGGATTGAAGGTTACATCCGAATAATCGGTTTGATAATTGATCAGGCCACCTTGCAATCCAAAGGAAAGTTTTAGATCAGTACTCAACGGTAAATGATAACCGTATGTAAATGTTACTTCCGTTGTTTTATCGGCACCTATCTGATCTTGCAATACTATTAAACCAGCTCCCATCCTATTGTTGGAAAGTGCCATGTGCGCATTGGCATTCATAGTTACGGGGCTACCTTCAAAACCAGCCCATTGTTTCCGATACATAACAGATGCATTAAAATCAGTTGTGCTTCCGGTACC
>DPSB01000334.1:1577-6855 GCA_003537495.1 Cytophagales bacterium
GCAGTTGTGCTTCCGGTATAGGCCGGGTTAATCAGCAATGGATTATTAATGTATTGCGAATAGAGTGGATCTTGTTGTGCCATCGCGGTAAGCGATGCAAACCCCAGCAGCAGTGTTAAAAGTTTTTTCATGTGAGCACGTTTGCGATGAACAGGCTTTAGAACTCTATTCCTTCACCTCAAACGTCATGCTTGTAATAATTTCCGCTTCGCTGTTTTTATCGAACACACGGATTTTGCATTGATAGGTTTTTCCGGCTTCCATCGGTGCGCCTACCGTTATGGTTCCTCTTAACACACCGGCAGTTTCAGGCTCAAATCCTTCTGCATTATCGCTGAACAAATCCGCCTCATTTAAAATAAAGTTTCCGGCTTCATCGGTAACTTCCATAGCAAGGCCCGGAAAAGCTTTGCCATCCTTCAAAGTGTAGTTTTCAATTCCTTCAAACACAATCGAAAATTTACTATCAAGCGATACTTTGTTATCATTAAGCTGATTGTCCTCTGCATCTACCACATAAACATTCTCTACTGCAAATCCATTGTAAGATGTTTTGGCTCCGGTCATCAAATCGGCTTTTACCCCTTTTGAAAACCCGATACTAAAACCATCCTTCCCGGAATTGGAGCATCCTGTGCCAAGCATAAGGATTAATACGAAGAGATAAATTGCTTTCATGGGCAGATTTTTTGTTCAATCAAAGTAAGCCCTATCGCCAAAATTCTCCATCCCCTAAAAAGGGGATTTTGGAAATTAATAGAGATGATATTTAGCGTTAGACAGCAAACCCCATTATTTTGTATAAAAATGAACACCTCGCAGATTCTTAACCCTAAACCAATTGTGCTGGCACTATGCCTGGTTGCGTGTTCTATTGCCAAATCTCAATCTCCTTCCGACAGCCTGCTCCGTATTCTAAAACAGCTGCCTGACGATACTACAAAAGTGATGTTGTATTATCAGTATGGTGAATTATTTGAAAGCACGAATCCAGATTCTGCTTTATGGTATTATGATCTCGCCCGAAAAAAATCGCAAGAACTAAACTATCTGAAAGGGCAAGCCGCTTATGCGAGTAACGCAATTGTAATTTTAAATAACCGAGGCAAGTTTAAAGAAGCACTTGAATTAGCCAAAGAGGCACTTTTACTTTATCAGCAGGGAGGAACTAAAAAAGATTTGGCCGTTGCAAATATTAATGTGGGTAGTGAATGGCAATACCTTTCTGATTTTGAAACTGCGGCCAAAAGTTATTTTGAGGCTTTAAAGCTTGCCGAAGAAATTGACGACAAAAGATTACAACGCATTTCCAATAACAACCTCGCTTCTATTTTTATTGAGTTAGGTCAGTACGAAAAAGGAAAGGGGTATGCCGAAAAATCTTTAGCGCTAGCCATTGAATTAAAAAACGACTATGCAATTGCATCTTCCACTTATAACATTGCAAATGCCGAAATCTATTTGAAACAATACGATAAAGCACTCAGTCATTTTAAGGAAATAGAAACTAATGGGCTTCGAACAGACGATTATATTGTAATTCTGGATGGCTGGATAGGCCAGGCCGATGTCTACAAAATGATACCTGCTTACAACGAGGCGGAAGTTTATTTCAAAAAAGTAATTTCTTTTTCGGCTGAAAAGGAAGCTCCGGAGTATGAGATGTACGCACAAATGGGATTGGCTGATGTTTACACAACAACAAAGAAAAATCAATTAGCCACCGAAGCATTAACAAGAGGTATAACACTCGCTACTGAATTAGGCTCAGTTAATGAATTGAGGGATTTATATAACAAGGCTGCCGTGCTCTATGAAAATATAGGCAATTATCGTAACGCACTTGATTTTAGAAAAAAATTCGAAGTATTAAACGATTCCGTTATAGGCGAAAAAAGCAGAACCAACATTAATATGCTGGAAGCCCGCTACGAATCCGAAAAAAAAGAACAGCAGATTAAAGATCTGGAGCAAGAAGCCGAGATAAAAGATTTATCTATTCAACAAAATCAATTGTTGATTATTATTCTGGTGGCGGTATTGATTTCGGTTGTTGCGATTGCCTGGCTGGGGCGCAGAACATTTAACCAGAAAAAGCTACTACTTGAAAAAGAAAACGCGCTTAACCAAAGTCGCATTGCCGAACTGGAAGCCGAAAAACAATTATTAGCAAGCGAGGCGGTAATTAAAGGCCAGGAAGAAGAACGCGGCAGGTTAGCGAAAGACCTGCACGATGGTTTGGGTGGATTATTATCAGGTGTAAAATTTTCATTAACCAATATGAAGTCGAACGTAGTATTAGATGCACAAAGTGCATTGGTGTTTGAGCGATCGCTCGATATGCTGGACAACTCTATTTCCGAACTCAGACGCGTAGCGCACAACATGATGCCCGAAATTCTGGTAAAATTCGGATTACAAGAGGCACTTAAAAGTTATTGCGACTCTATTGAGCAATCCGGCATTTTCAAAGTCGAGTTTCAATCATTAGGTACTGATGTACGGCTTACCTCCAATACAGAAATTATTTTGTATCGTATTGTGCAAGAGTTGTTAAATAATGCTTCCAAATATGCCAAGGCATCTATGGTGCTGGTGCAGCTGGCCTTTCATGAAAATGAAATCAGCATTACAGTAGAAGATAATGGAGTTGGCTTTGATGTTGCTAAAACCCAACACTCAACAGGAGCGGGTTGGACTAACATTCGCTCGCGTGTAGAATATCTGAAAGGAAAAGTAGATGTAACTTCGGGCACAAGCGGAACTTCGGTACATCTTCATATTCCGATGTAGTATGACAAAGCGCATTTTTATAGTAGACGATCACCCCATGGTAGTGGAAGGCATGCGCAGCATGTTACTACAACTGGATGGAGTAGAGGTGTGTGGTCATGCTACCAACGCGCGTTCCTGCCTCGGCTATTTTGTAAAAAACACAGCCGATGTGGTTTTGCTAGACATCAACCTACCCGATCAGAGTGGTATTGAAGTTTGCAAAACGTTGATGCAACAAAAACCTGAATTAAAAATAATTGCACTCACCAACTTCGATCAGCTAACCTACATGCAACGCATGAAAGATGCTGGCGCTAAAGGATATCTATTAAAAAATGCTTCGTTGGACGAAATTGAACAAGCATTGCAAACTGTAACAGCCAATGGAGAATATTGGCTAGGCCGCGATAACCTGCGCGATACCCTTAAAGATCATAATCAACTTTTGCTTACGCGAAGAGAAATTGAAGTACTAAAATTAATTGCCGAAGGGTTAACCAATCAAGAGATTGCCGACAAGCTTTTTGTAAGCGCAAGCACAATTGATTCCCACCGCAAAAGTCTGATCTCGAAGTTGCAGGTAAAAAACACTGCGGCATTGGTACGCACTGCTCTTGAAAGTAAAATCATTTAACATGAAAAATATTTTTGCACTCCTCCTTTGTGTTGTGGCTATTACCGCCACCGCACAAAAAACCACTTTCGATATAGCTACTTTCACTGTAGCTGCCGGCTGGACACCCGAAATAAAAGACTTTGCTGCATCGTATATTAAAACCAATAACGTTACCAAAAGTTGGTGCCGCGTTACTATTTATAAGAGCATTCAAAGCAGTGGCAATCCGCTTACCGATTTCAATAACGAATGGAAAACCTTGATCGTAAAGAATAACTGGGGCCCGGCCACAACACCACAAAGCGAAACCGAAACGGAAGACGGCTGGACCTCGCACTCGGCTGTAAGCACATTTACTTTCGAGAATAAAGAGGCCTATTCATTACTCAGTACAATTTCGGGTTATGGTGTTGAAGTGAGTATTGTGGTGTTAATGAATTCGAATGAATACATGAGTCAAATAGAACAGCTTTTGGGATCCATCCATTTGAAAAAACCAGATCAGCCCATTGTAACTACACAGCAAACCCAACCCGTTACACAATCCAATTCTCACAGTGGATTTGCAATTACGACTGCGCCCGGCAATCACGGAATATTTACGTCTACTACCAATTTTGATGATGGCTGGGTAGCCCAACCTTTTGCCGATTATGTGCGTGTAACCAAAAATCAGTTTACGGTATTACTTCATTACGGAGTTGAAATCACAGACGAACTACGCGCCAGCAATCAGATGGAAGCCGTTATTTTTGATCGGTTTATTCTTCCACGCTACAACGTGAGTAACATTCGCAAGTTTGAACAAGGCGTTTGCTATTTCTGTGTTCACTTTTTTGAAGCCGATGCCGTTGAGAAAGCAACGGGCAAGCGGTATCATTTAGGATTTCGCATTATTACAAACAATGGCGTTTCAAAGTGTATTGAAATACTTTCGCCATCGCAAGTTGCCTTTCAACAAGAGTTTCCCAATCATGAAAAGGTAGAGAGTATGCTTAACTATAATAAGTTTGCAGTTACGGTAAATGATCTGGCTGGTGACTGGGATTCTTCTTCCGGTGCTTATGCCCAGATGTATAGCACCACAACCGGTGCTTATGCAGGCATGAATACATCTAGTTCAGCCGATGCATTTACATTTAACACCAATGGCACCTATTCTAGTAACCACAAAGGTGCTTTTGGAATGGTGGGCAGTATGAAATTCTATGATCAAAAATATAATGGTGCATTAACGATTTCTCCGTGGGAGCTGGTGATGACTAAACGGTTTGATGGAAAAACTTCTACATTCTGGGCGCAATATGAAGCCGTGCGTGGTGGGCGGATATTACATTTAACGGACAAAGAATATTCGGGCTCGCAATATCATCTGGTACGGAAAAATTAGAAAAGGAAAGCGCTATTCAAAAGGTTTGATTTCAATTCACCATTACCACTAAAAAATTCCGCGTACTTATTATTTGTTAGTTCAAAACCTATTGCTTGTTTCCCAACAGGATCAACCACCCAATACTCCTTTTCACCAAATTTTTCGTAAAGTGCTTTCTTGGTGATGAGATCATGCTTTTTGTTACCTGGAGCAAGTACCTCAATAATCAAATCCGGAACCCCATGAATGGTACTCGCTTCGTCAATAATGTGTTTGTTCGCATTCAGCACAACAAGCAAGTCGGGTTGAACTGCGTTTGAGTCTGAATCCAGAAATACATCGAAAGGAGCAAAAAACAATTCCCCAATACTTTTATCGGTAAGGTAGCTATCTATTTCTGTTGATAGTTTTCTCACAATTCGCTGGTGAGCCGTAATAGGTGTTGGTGACATATAAAGCGTTTTATCAATCACCTCAGCTAATGTTCCCTCCGGAAGCAATCTTAAATACTTCCA
>DPSB01000666.1 GCA_003537495.1 Cytophagales bacterium
CCAATACATCGCCTTGTTTTCCTGAATTTATTTTTATCTGATTTATAATAGCCTCTTTTAAAACATCCAGATTTTTTTTGCTGGCTGCGGAAATAAAAACGAAATTCTGATTTTCAATTTTATTCAAAAGCGCAGGACTTGCTGCATCAACTTTATTACCCACTTTAATGTAGGGAATACCCAATGCTATTACTTCGGCTTCTTCTGATTCAATTTCAGTTTGGGTAGTTGAAGCAAGATCAAACAGATATAAAATCAAGGCAGCCTTCTTCATACTCTCACGCGTGCGCGAAACACCAATGGCTTCTATGGTGTCAGTTGTATCGCGTAAGCCGGCAGTATCCATAAACCTAAAAGCAATACCATCCAGAATAATTTCATCTTCAATTACATCGCGCGTGGTGCCAGGTATGTCCGATACAATGGCTTTCTCTTCATTCAATAACGCATTCAACAAAGTTGATTTTCCGGCATTGGGTTTTCCGGCAATTACAGTGGGAATGCCATTCTTAATTACATTACCTTGTTCGAAAGATGAAATCAATCTGGTTAAGTAGGATTGAATTTTAGTAACCAGATTTTTCAAGTCATCGCGCTGGGCAAACTCTACATCTTCTTCACCAAAATCCAATTCCAGTTCAATCAACGATGCAAAGTGAATCAACTCTTCGCGTAGGTGTTTAATCTCTTTCGAGAAACCACCACGCATTTGATTTAGTGCAGCTTGCCTGGCATTATCTGTTTCGGCATGAATCAGATCAGCAACGGCTTCAGCCTGCGCCAGATCAAAACGACCATTTAAAAATGCACGTCTGGTAAACTCACCGGGTTCGGCCAGCCGCACACCATGCAATAAAAACAGTTTTATGATTTCGCGTACAATAACCGGTGAACCGTGGCACGAAATCTCTACCGAGTTCTCCTTGGTAAAGGAGTTGGGTTCTTTAAAAACTGTAACTAAAACTTCATCTATGATTTTAGTACTAGTACCAATGGTACCGAAATGCACAGTGTGCGAAGGTTGTGCTGCCAGTTTTTTTCCGGTAAAAACCTTGTCGGTTATTTTGATTGCATCAACACCTGAAAGGCGAATAACAGCCAAAGCACTTATACCCTGTGGCGTGGTTAATGCAATAATAGTATCGTTCAATGTGTGCATTGCTGAAAGATAAGTCTGTTAGTTATCACGTACAATCAGCACCGGAATCTTCACCCGATGGCGCACCACATCAACGGTGGTTCCGAAGATCAAGTCTTTAAACCAATTATGTCCATGTGCACCCATCACCAATAAGTCGGCATTATACTGGGTTACTATTTCAGGAATGATACGCCTTGGAATACCAAATCCAATTTTCATTTCCACATCGTAACCTTGCTCGCGTAATTGTAACAGGTAATTATTCAACGCTTGCGTATCCTCACCCGATTCATGATCGGCAATCTGACTTCCGTACCACATAGCCCCGGCTGTTTCAACTACGTGTACCAAAAGATAGCGGGCATTTTTTCCTCCTTGTGCTGTGGCGCTACGAATGGTAAGTGCATCCACCGAACTAAAGTCAATGGTAATGGCTATTTGTTTATATTCGGTTGCGTCAAGGTTAATAAGTTGTGTGGCACTACCGTGTGGAGTACGGGCTTTTTTCTCTTTCCGTTTACGATCGAGTAGGGGCTTGAATGAAATATAAATCAGCAATGCAGCTGCAAATCCACAAACGGGCAATGCCGTAATCCAAACAATCCACGCGTTGTTACCGGCCTGATCAATCCAACCTGAGATTTCATTCATTACCAGTTTTACATTCAGCGAAACAATAATAACGGCAATTACCCATGCAGCGATTTTTACCCAAGGCTTTATGGCGAACACGCCCATCTTTTCTTTATCGCTGGTAAAGTGAATTAAAGGAATGATAGCAAAACCTAATTGCAAGCTCAATACTACCTGACTAAATACCAGCAACTCGCCTGTACGACCTTCACCGTATAATAGAATTACAATATAAGCTGGGATAATCGCGATAAGCCGCGTAATTAATCTGCGAAGCCACGGAGCAATGCGTAGATTCAAATAACCTTCCATTACAATTTGTCCCGATAGGGTTCCGGTAATGGTTGAACTTTGTCCGGCAGCAATCAAGGCAACTCCAAACATGATAGAGGCCCATTCATTACCCAACATGGGCGATAAAAACTTATACGCATCCTGAATATCGGATACTTCATACATGCCCGCCCGAAAGAAAGTGGAAGCTGCGAGTATTAATATTGCCGCGTTTACAAAGAAGGCAGCATTAAGTGCGATGGTTGAATCAATCAGGTTGTACTTAATTGCACTCCAGATTCCTTTTTCACTCGTATCAATTCTGCGCGTTTGCACCAGAGAGGAGTGGAGATAAAGATTGTGTGGCATTACGGTTGCCCCGATTATCCCAATGGCTATATATAATGCGGTGTCATTCGGAATAGAGGGAACAAATCCTTTCACCAACTCGCCCATATCGGGCCGGGCCCAGAACATTTCCAATAGAAACGAAACGCCAATGGTACCCACCAAGGCGATAATAAAGGCTTCGGTTTTGCGCATGCCGTAACTTTGAAGGATAAGTAATAACAAAGTATCAAGTACTGTTAAACTAACTCCCCAGATCAGCGGCAAGCCAAACAATAATTGTAAACCGATGGCCATACCCAATACTTCGGCCAGATCGGTAGCTGCAATGGCAATCTCTGCCAAAATCCACAAGCAGAAATTAACAACCGGATGGTACGAACTGCGCGAGGCTTGTGCCAGATCGAGTTGCCTCACAATGCCTAAGCGCGCGCTAAGCGATTGTAATAGCAATGCCATCAGGTTAGACATTAGTAACACCCAAATAAGCGTATAACCAAACTGGCTACCACCAGCAATATCGGTGGCCCAGTTGCCCGGATCCATGTAGCCCACACTTACCAAATAGGCCGGGCCAAGAAAAGCAAATAGTTTGCGCCAGCCTTTGCGGTTGGTTACATCAACCGAAGCATGTACTTCGCTTAGTGATTTCCGTTGTTCGTGATTTCCATTTCCACTCATATCAGCCAACTACTAAAATGTTTTGAGAAACTGCTTTTGATATAAATACACGATGGTCGTCAATTAAAATCTCCATCGATTCATCGTAATCTTCTTTGCCCAGTATCTTGATTTTGATGCCCGGCCGCGCACCAATCTTATCGAGGTACTTTAACAGGTTTGAATCGGAATCTTTAACCGCGCCAATCTTTCCCTGAAATCCAATTGGTAATTGATCTGCAGGAATCAGCGATTGTACTTTAATTTTTCCTTTGTGATCGGGGATAGGATCTCCGTGCGGATCAACTTTTGGGTAGCCCAGAAACTCATCGAGCTTTTCAATTAGCCGCGGTGAGTTAATATGTTCCAATTGCTCTGCTACATCGTGCACTTCATCCCATGCAAAGCCAAGTTTATCCACCAGAAAGGTTTCCCAAAGCCGGTGTTTGCGAATAACCATCAGGGCCTCACTTTTACCTTTTGCGGTAACATTTACACCATAATACTTTTCGTAGGTAATAACTTCCTTGGCGGATAGCTT
>DPSB01000099.1 GCA_003537495.1 Cytophagales bacterium
TGAGGGTTTTGTACCGCAAAAAGGACTGCAAAGATAGGAACTAAAGTGTAGCTACCAAGAGCGGGTTTCAAAAAATTAAAGGAAATGCATGCAGAGCGCTTTTAGCTTCGAAAAATTGAATCTTAAGTGATTCATTATCAGCACACTTAAAGATATAATCTAATTTTCTCCAGGAAATCTGAAAATGCTTGTAAAAGCCTTGTTTCAGCAACCTTAAAAAGGTTTTACTTTTCGGGCAATTGCCCAAACCCGAAAAGCATGAAGCAAAATTCTGCCCGACTTGCCTTACCAATTCTGATCGTGGTTCTTGCTATTCTTTTCTTATTAAATATCTCAACAGGCAGTGTTTCCATTCCCATAAAGGAGGTTATAAAAGCTTTGTTTACTCACACCGGTACTAACGCTGATATTCTTTGGCAGTTTCGTTTACCAAAAGCAATTACGTGTGTGCTGGCAGGAAGTGCTTTGGCCACCGGTGGTCTGCTAATGCAAACACTTTTTCGTAATCCGATGGCCGGACCCGATGTATTGGGCCTTACTTCAGGATCGAGTTTGTTTGTGGCTATGCTTCTGATGGCTGGCCGATACGGATCATTTGCAGGTAACCTCATTCAAAATCCGTGGAGTATAGCTATTGCATCAAGTTTTGGAGGTGCCGTGGTTTTTGTAATTATAATTGCCATTGCAAAGTATGTGCGCGATAATACATCCTTATTAATAGTGGGTTTGATGATCAGCGCAGCAACGTCCTCCATTGTAAGTGTTCTCCAATTCACCAGCCAGGCTGACGACCTGCAGACGTTCATGATCTGGATGCTTGGCAGTGTGGGCAGCACTAACTGGTCTGAGTTAACAATTCTTGGTATTGTAATAAGTATAGGAATTGTTATCAGCATTAGTCTTATTAAATCGCTTAACGGGATGCTACTAGGCGAAAGCTATGCACTGAATCTGGCCATTAATATTAAGCGAGCCCAGATTCTGATTGTAATAACCACAGGAATGATGGTGGGTGTAGTAACAGCTTTCTGCGGACCGATTGCATTTGTAGGGCTGGCCGTACCGCACCTGGTGCGCCTTATCCTGCCAACAAGCAATCATAAAACCTTGCTTCCGGCTGTAATACTTGGAGGCGCAATTCTCTTATTGATGTGTGATGTTATCGCGCAGCTTCCCGGAAGGACACAAGTGCTTCCACTTAACGCCATTACTTCGTTGATTGGTGCGCCTGTTGTAATCTGGATGGTAATTAAAGCAAAACGAATCAGTGTCTGACTCAACTACCATAGCGTTACAAACCACTAACCTGGAGGTTGGTTATAAAAAAAATAATCACAACCAGATATTGTTTGAGCCGTTGTCGCTAACCCTTAACCAAGGTGAGTTGGTCTGTTTCATGGGATCGAACGGAATAGGAAAGACTACACTTATTAAAACCCTGGCCGGAATTCAAGCACCTATTACGGGTACGGTTACTCGCCATTATTCTACTGCCATTGTTCTTACCGATAAAATTTCGGGAAGTTTGATGACGGTACGAGACCTGGTTACATATGGCCGCTACCCACACCTGAATTGGTGGTTGAAGCTGAATGACGAAGATCACCAGCAAATTGAAAATGCTATCCGAAAAGTTCATCTTGAATCAATAGCAGAGAAACAACTTTCACAGCTAAGCGATGGTCAAATGCAAATGGCCATGATTGCTAAAGCGCTGGCTCAGAATGCCAACATCTTGTTATTGGATGAACCAACCGCGCATCTTGATCTTAATAACCGAGTGGAGATTATGAACTTACTGCGGACGCTTGCGCGCGAAACCGGCAAAACTATATTGGTTGCCACGCATGAGTTAGATCTGGCTTTGCAAACAGCCGATAAAATCTGGTTAGCTACTCAGGATAAAAAAATAGTAACAGGAATTCCGGAAGACCTTGTATTGAATGGCACCTTTGATACTGTTTTTCAATTAAAGGGTTTTGATCTTAAGACCGGAAAAATCTCACACACACCCTATCGCAAAACATTGGTTCAGTTAGAAGGTTCTGGCCCCGAATACCTGTGGACAAAAAATGCGTTGGAACGAAGTGGGTATGAGATTGAACCTGATGCCTCCACCATCATTAGAGTTTTAACTTTATCCAATAAAATTAACTGGGAGTTGACCCAGAATAATATTAACACCCAGTTTAATTCGCTTGCAGAATTACTGAGAGCGTTGGCAAATTAAATTCTTTCTACGCCCAACCCTGGTTTATCAGAGCAATACATTACACCATCCTTCAGAATAAATCCACCGGTTACTTCGTCTTTGGCAAGATCAAGGCTACCATCCAGATCGATATACTTGGTGTTGCTGCTGGCAAACGCCACATGCAGGGCAGCTGTAATGCTTACTATGCTTTCATCGTTACAACCCCAGAATAAATCTACACCGGCATGTTGCGCGATATCGGCAATTTTTATGGCCTGACTTACCCCACCACATTTCATTAACTTAATATTGAAAATACCCGTTGCCAAAGGTGGTTTAACCAACTCCAACGCATTTTGTGGCGACAACAACGATTCATCGGCTGCAATCACCTTTCTGATCTCTGCCGGAAGTTGCCGGGTTTCTTCTATGGCTTTTGCTTTTAGCGGTTGCTCAATCAATTCAATATCTAGCGCTTTGGTGCGATTATAAAATTCAATTGTCTGAGCGGAATCATAACCTTGATTGGCATCAATACGGATTACAAACTTTTTACCGAATGTCTCGCGGAGTTTAACCATCCGTTCGATGTCTTCCTCCAAATCTTTTCCAAGTTTCACTTTTAGAATAGTGAATCCCCGGTCGCCATATTCTTTCGCTTCTTTAAGCGTTTCAGCTACATCCTTAATACCAATAGTGTTAGAGGTAGGCAACGATTTTATTTTCTGACCCAGGTATTTTACCAACGGAACATCGAGATGTTTTGTAAACGCATCGTACAGCGCAATATCAAGCGCAGCCCGTGCAGCAGGATTTTTGGGTAGCTTCTGCCAAACCTCAAATGTAAGTTGATTGAGCTCGCGAATATCGCGACCTACCAAAAACTGAATGTTCTTTTCCTGAAGTGCTTCGGTACACTGTTCAAAACTTTCACCGGTTACATATTCGCTTGGGTTGGCAGCGCCAATACCCGTAATGCCATTATCCAGTGTGATCTCCACAAAGGCATTCCACACTTCATCAACGGTTTTAAAAGCAATCGTGTATGGCTTTGTATTGCCCAGATCGGCCGACCAAATTTTTATGTTTTTTATTTTCATGAAGATCTTAAACTTTAAACCTGTGCAATTGATTTATCTATCAAATCCTTGAAGATTGGTATTAACCTGTCAATACCATCTTCTAAAGGCAATACCACCGGAATACCCAATGCTTGTTCCTGATCTTTCGCGTAAGCGCGAGCATCGGCTTCAGTCATTTTTTCGGTATTAACCGTAAGGGCCACTGTGGTGGCTCCATAAATTCTGATCAGATCAATTTCATCTTTTATAGGAGCCAGATCTGCCGGATAATCTTCCAACCCTTTAAACTTTTTACGGGCCGGATTATGTTGAAGCACTGCTATAGTAGCATCAGCCGAAATAATCCACTCGGCACCAGCCGGACCACTCGGATTACGCAAAGACGATTGGCCTTCAATAAAAATAATATCTGGTTTGGCTTCTTCCCAGCATTGCACTACGGCATG
>DPSB01000572.1:0-1508 GCA_003537495.1 Cytophagales bacterium
TTATAGACTCAAACGATAGAACCAATATCGGTAATCCAACACCAGATTTTACCTATGGACTCTTTGCTAATTTGAACTACAAAAATTTAACTGTGTCAGTTGACTTTATGGGGAGTTATGGAGCTGAGATTTATCGGGTTTGGGGAACTTCAGAACAGAAAAACTCTGTTTATAACTATCCTGCCAATTATATGAATGGATGGACAGAAGCAGGATCTTCTAATTTGATTCCAATTGTTAACCAAACTCACCTGATTAATCGTGCTCCATCCACTTACGGTATTGAGGATGGTAGTTTCTTTCGTGTAAGAAACGTGAGCGTTGGATACAATTTTACAAGCTTGCTGAATTTGGACGCTATAAAAAAAGCAACCCTAACGTTAGGAATTCAAAATTTAGTTACTTGGAAGAGGAACTCTGGTTACTCACCTGAATATGCCGGAGATGCCACCAGTTTTGGTATTGATTACGGAAGTGCCAGCAGTGCTTTGCCAAGGATAACATCTTTGGGCTTAAACGTTACATTTTAATAATCTCTAAAGTTTTAGATATGAAAGCAAAATTTAATTTTTCCACGATTGGAGCTCTAGCCATGTCTGCTATTGTATTCGGATCGTGTGAGGATTTCTTGGATAGAAAGCCACTAACAGCGACTGTAATTGATATTGGTTCGGGCAGTGCTGCCTTATCGGGAAGGGTATTAGGACTATATGGTGAAGTTAGAAACTCAAAAGCTGAGCCTTATAGTGGAGATGGTTTTCAAAATATACCTTGGGTAGCCATGAATGGATTTCGAAGTGATGATGCAGAATTAGTAGCCGATCCAGGGGCTTCTGCATGGCATCAGACTTACGACAATTTCGTATACGCAAAAGATGACTGGGGTGCAGGATTATATTGGAGCGCACATTATACATTTATTGGTCTTTGTAATGATGCTTTGGATGTGGCCGAAAACGTTGATGTTGACAGCCGAGATGCTGATTATAATATTCTGGTTGCAGAAGCTAAGTTTTTTCGTGCATACGGCTATTTCGACCTAGTAAGAACATTTGGTTCAGTTCCATTAATTGACTTTAAAATTAATTCACCAACTGACGGTCACCTAGAAAAATCATCCGTACAAGAAGTTTACACGCTAATAGAAAATGATTTGAATGATGCTATTGGTGCTTTACCGGTTTCATGGGCATCCGGATACAGTGGTAGATTAACGAAGGCTGCGGCACAAACCTTTTTGGCAAAGGTTGCTCTTTACCAGCAGGATTGGGCTGTTGCATTATCAAACTGTGAAAGCGTAATTAGTTCTAATCAATACTCTTTAGTACCAGACTATTACCAAATTTTTAGAACTTCTGGAGAACTTGGCACAGAATCTATCTTTGAGATTCAGGCAAGTAAAACTGCAGGTGATGGTGATATTTATTGGAGCCGGTTTGGTCAATGTCAGGGAATACGCGGTTCAGGTACCTGGGATTTAGGTTGGGGTTGGAATACACCAACACAAA
>DPSB01000572.1:1797-2753 GCA_003537495.1 Cytophagales bacterium
TCTGGTTGATGCATATGAACCTGGCGATGAACGAAAGGCAGCCACCATTCTTGAATCCAATCAAAGCGATGGTGGCCCATCATCTGGTGGGTATGGGCAAACATTACCAGCTTTAACTAATGCTATGTATTGGAATAAGAAGGTTTACAATAATTATAATGATTATTTAAATGCTGGTCTTGGAACACCGGGTAATGAAGCACAAAACACATGGGTTAATTATAGGGTATTCCGCTACTCAGATGTATTGTTAATGGCTGCAGAAGCCGCCAATGAGTTGGGGGGAGCTGCTAATCAGACTAAGGCTGAAAATTGGGTAAATGAAATCAGAAATAGAGCTGGGCTTGATGACATTGAGTTCGTTTCACAGACACAGATGCGTGCCGCAATCAAACAAGAAAGACGGATTGAATTTGCTATGGAATACGAGCGGTTCTTTGATTTGGTTCGTTGGGGCGATGCTGTAAATGTCTTAGGCTCCTTAGGTTACCAGGAAAAGCATAAGTACTTTCCAATACCTTCCGGTGCCCTTACCAATAACCCTAACCTCACTCAAAATCCTGACTGGAATTAAATTATTTGTTCAAATAAAATCAACTTTATGAAACTCATAAGATTGTTCTCGATGCTGTCTATGATGTCCCTTTTGGGCTGTCAGAATATGGATGAACCTGCTCTGGGCGATTTCCCAGTAGATGTAAACCCTCCTGGTGGACCATTGAAGTTCTATCAGGCGTTTGATGGATCAACTGCAAATCCACTAATGAATGCTGTTGATAGTATAAAAGCTAATTTTCCATCTCAAAACCCCTTTACAACAATTGATGGCATCAATGGTAAAGCTGTGCAAGGTGTTAGCAATCAATTTATAAAGTTTGGTAGCTTCAATGATTGGGCTGCATCAGGCAGTGTTACTATTTCATTTTGGTCTAAGGGAGGCAGCCACACCATAGGTA
>DPSB01000602.1 GCA_003537495.1 Cytophagales bacterium
AAAATCGTGAATATACGCTATTCAGAAATTTTAGGTGTAATTACATAAATAACAGACAGCTCTGCCCCATAGGCAAATGGAAAATAATTACGGTCAATTTTAAATTCATTGTAAGGAGTAATGGCAGACTTGTAAAATCCATCAATGCCAATTTGTATATCTTTCGAGATGGTGAAAACCCCGCCTAATTTCGATTTCAAAGCCAAACCAAATTTTGTAAAGGCATACTCTTCATTTCTTAAATTCTCATAAATCAATTCACCCTCAATAAAGGGTCGAAAAATACCACCCGATTTAAACAACTTTCTGTATCCACCAGATACCATAACATACTTATTCGTGTAAGTCATTTGATAAGGCACAAACCCAAAAACGGGCGACTCCATACCTGTCTCGAAAAATTTGTACGAAGTAATACCAACACCCAGCTTCACACTACTATTGGTTCCTATTTTTCTGTATAAACTTACATCAAAATTAGGCACCGTTCGTGCGTTTTGCTGTTCCGCATAACACCCCTCAAAACAAACCCTGAAATTAACGGGGGTGTAATAATGTAAAGTTCTTGAAATACCGTAATTCAACTGAATGCTATATCTTCTTTCATTTTCTTCCTGCGCAGATAATTTCAATGAGAAGGCTATCAGCAGCATAATAATAATCAATGGGCGTTGGTTCATATCGTAAGGTTTATGCTCTTCTGACACAATAAAAACACAAATAGTTGTAACGAAATCAGTCCTTGATACAATAAACCTCCCTCCTGGCAAAGTCCCTATCGCCTATGTTGGTGTTCTACACCAACGAAATACCTTGATCAATAACCATTTTGTGCCCCCTAAAACCCAGTTGATATTCTTATACTAGTGATTAAAATATTTTGAACAAAATCATGCTGCTGAGGATAACACCCTTCAAAGTGCCATGCGAATTATTCTCAAATCCAGCGCTTTTTCATAACAAGTCTGATGGCCTGGGCTTTGGAGTTTACATGCAGCTTATGATAGATGTTACCAATATGTTTACGAACGGTGTGGGGACTAATAAACAGTTTTTCAGCAATGGCTTTATAATCCAATTCATTTACCAACAATTTCAATATTTCCAGTTCCCGTTGGCTAATTTCTTCCGGTACATGGGTTGAAGTTGGTTCTGGCATTTGTGCTTTCGATAACAAGCCAAGGGCTTTGCGCGCAATGCCGGGCGACATGGGTACTCCGCCAAGTTCAACGGCCTCCTTAATTCTTTTGTAAATGTCTGTTATGGAATTCGGCTTTGAGTAGATATCCGCATGCTCCAGATTCCGGAATTCGCCAGACATTAAACTTAACCCGAACTTACTTAATCAAGTCAGTTACCTAATTAATCTCATTTGCTTCTCCGGAATGACAGGTCTAATAAGTTCATATGCAAACTCCCCAATTAGCCAGCATAAAAACCATTTTAAATCTCATTTAAAATTCTCACTTTAGGTGCCTTCTACCATGAGATTTTTACTTGGGATTTGCTGTGTTTTAACTTCACTGCTGCTGGTTGATTGCCAGCAAAGCAGATCCATTACCGGTGTGCGCGATTCGGTAGATTACAATCTGCACATCCGCCCTATTCTTTCCGATCGGTGCTTTAAATGCCACGGCCCCGATGCCAATCAGCGCAAAGCCAACCTGCGGTTAGATACTCCCGAGGGTGCGTTGGCCGCGTTGAAAGATAACCCAACAGCACATGCCATAACTCCCGGTGAACCGGATCAATCGGAAGTGTTCTTACGCATTTCAACATCCGATACATCGGTAATGATGCCGCCACCCAACTCCAACCTTTCGCTGAATGCAGCCGAAATTGCATTAATCGAAAAGTGGATTGAACAAGGTGCCAGGTATAAACCGCATTGGGCTTTTATTCCACCGCAAAAACATCCGTTTCCGGAAGTGGATGAATCGTGGCCAAAGAATGAAATCGATTATTTCATTCTTGAAAAAATGGAAGCAGCCGGTTTGCAACCCAATGAAACTGCCGACAAAGAACGTTTATTAAAACGCGTGAGTATGGACCTTACAGGGCTTCCACCCACACCCGAACTACAGGCACGCTTTCTTGCCGATAAATCAGAAGATGCGTACGAAAAAATAGTAGATGAATTATTAGCCCAACCGCAGTATGGCGAAAAGATGGCCGTGCATTGGATGGATGTGGCTCGGTATGCTGATTCGCATGGCTACCAGGATGATGGCCTGCGCACCATGTGGCCGTGGCGCGATTGGGTGATTCATGCCTTCAATCAAAATTATGCATACGATAAATTTGTAACGTGGCAACTGGCAGGCGATCTGTTGCCCAATCCAACCAAAGAGCAATTGCTGGCCACGGGCTTCAATCGCAATCATAAGATAACACAAGAAGGCGGTGTGATTGATGAAGAGTATCGCATTGAATACGTAACCGACCGAACCAACACCTTCGCGAAAGCATTTCTCGCCCTTACGTTTGAATGCGCGCATTGTCACGATCACAAGTACGATCCTATTTCACAAAAGGATTATTACCGCACGTTTGCCTTCTTCAATCGCGTACCCGAAAAAGGTTTACTGGGCGATATTCAATTGGCTTCATTGGCCGATCCACCTAAAATAAAAATCACCAGTGAAGAAGTGGAGAACATTCTCACCTTCATCAATAAAAAAGATACCACCCCGGTTGAGGTGATGGTGATGAAGGACACAACCTGGAAACGACCAACCTATGTATTGGTGCGTGGCAATTACGATGCGCATGGCGAAGTGGTGGATGTGGGTTTGCCGAATGCGATTCTTCCATTTGATTCGACAACTTTTGGTACTAACCGGCTTGCATTGGCGAAATGGTTACTGCATGAAAAAAATCCGTTAACAGCCCGTGTATTTGTAAACCGCATGTGGCAAGAGTTATTCGGACGCGGTTTGGTAAAAACCAGTGGCGACTTTGGTATGCAAGGTGAGTTACCCTCGCATCCGGAGTTATTGGATTGGCTTGGAGTTGATTTTCGTGAGAACGGTTGGAACATAAAACGATTGATGAAACAACTGGTGATGTCATCCACGTATCAGCAATCGTCCACAATAAGTAAAAAGCAACTTGAAGAAGATCCGGATAATATTTTACTCTCGCATGCACCACGCATCCGGCTTACAGCCGAAAGTGTACGCGATCTTGCCTTGGCCAGCAGCGGGTTGCTGGTAAAAGAAATTGGTGGCCCGAGCATGAAAGTCTATCAACCGAAAGGCATTTGGGAATCCTCCACTTCGGGCCGCGGTGTGTTGGCGCGCTATGTACAAGATCATGGCGATAAACTTTATCGCAGGGGTTTGTATTCATTTATCAAACGTACAGTGCCTCCACCCGGCATGTTGATTATGGATGGCAGCAACCGCGATCAATGCGAAGTGAAACGCGGAGTAACCAATACTCCGTTACAAGCATTATTATTATTGAACGAACCCTTGATGCTGGAAGCTTCGCGGGTATTGGCCGAGCGATTGATGTTAGAGAAATCTTCGGAAGAAGAAAAAATCAAAAAAGCATTTTTGTTGATTGTCTGTCGCGGAAGCAAAAGCGAAGAATTAAGTTTACTTACCACCTACTACAAATCTGAAAAGGAAAAATTTAAACAAAGTCCGGAGAAAGCAAAGAGATTTATTGAAGCCGGTGAATATCCGCATCAAGAAATTAAAGACACGGTTTCGCTTGCGGCCTTGATGCAGGTGATTCAAACCATTTATAACATGGATGAAGCCATAACCAAAACCTGATGCCATGAGTAAAGAATTTATTGATCATCGTAAGCATGTTACGCGCAGGCACTTTCTGGGTAAGCTCAGCCTTGGGCTTGGCTCGGCTGCATTGGGTTCGTTGTTAATTCCCGATTTATTTTCAAAATCCGAATCGCCACTTGCAACCTTGGGGTTACCACACTTTGCACCCAAAGCCAAAC
>DPSB01000171.1 GCA_003537495.1 Cytophagales bacterium
ATTTCACTGATCGCATTGTGTGCATTATTTTTTTTTACGTCCTGCGGTGATGATAACAACTCTCCTGAGCCAGTTACCCCAACTGAAAAAGACGTTTACGCGGCAGGCGTTACCATACGGGAAGGTGTGGGGCGAGCCGTTTGGTGGAAAAACGGAACGGAAAATATTGTGGGTGATGGCTTGAATCCCAGCACTGCACTTGATGTTTGGGTTGACAAATCAGATGTTTATCTGTGTGGGAGAGTAAACAATGGAACAAACATTGCCACGTACTGGAAAAATGGAACGGCAGTAGCCCTTGAGAATGGATACTCTTCTGCCGATGCTATTGTCATTTCAAAGGGCGATGTGTATGTAGCTGGAATGAGAATGAGTAGTGAAACAAATAAATCCGCTGCCACAGTTTGGAAAAACGGAGTTGCGCAACAGATTTCAGATGCTACTTTCAACGAATTTGTAAGAGATATGTTTGTGCAAAACAACGATGTGTACGTTGCCGGTTTTGCCTGGAATGGTAGTAAACAGGTAGCAACCTATTGGAAGAATAGCACGAAAGTTTTCCTGTCTGAGGAGACTACTGTTGCTTCAAGCATATTCGTTTCAGGTAATGATGTTTACGCATGTGGTTGGGAAAATAAAGCAGGGGTATATCGTGCATGCTATTGGAAAAATGGAAATATAACCTACTTAACCAATGGCACACATGCTGCTGAGGCATATGGTATTTTTGTTTCAGGTACTGATATTTATGTAGCGGGTCGCGATAACAATATTGCAACCTATTGGAAAAACGGAACACCTACCTCGGTATTTTTAAATAGTGGATTTGAAAATGCCTATGCTGTTGCTGTTTCAGGTGATGATGTTTACGTTAGTGGCTACGCTGGAAACATTGCTTTATACTGGCACAAAAGTGATGGGTTGACACAATTGAGTAAGGATTTTCAGGGTGAAGTGCGAGCGTTGTTTGTGAAGTAGTATTGCGATTTTTGTTGAGTACCTATTGAAGAGTGAATTGAGACCTGAAGTTGAGCATAAAAATACCAGCCTACTCCCGAAGGGATTTAATCTGTTGAGTAAGCTATTGTTTTACTTCAGGTACTCAATCTTCTTAATACGCCATACAAACTGTGCAGTAGCCGTTTTTACGATGGCTTCATCGCCAACTGTTTTGTTGAGTAAGGCTTGCGCCATGGGCGAGTCCATCGAGATGTAATCTTTCATGTTGATGATTTCTTCCGAGCCGACAATACGAAAGCGGATTTGTTTGCCTTTGTCATTTTCAATTTCTACCCACGAACCAAACATTACTTTGCCTTCCTGAAAAGGAGAGTAGCTCACTACTTTCAGATCGTCAATACACTTGCGTAGATAAAGAATGCGCTTGTCGATTTCGCGTAAGCGTTTTTTGTTGTAGTGGTAGTCGGCATTTTCAGAACGATCGCCCAGGCTGGCCGCCCACGAAACTTTTTGCGTGGTGTCGGGCCGCTCTACCCGCCATAAATGATCTAATTCTGCTTTTAATTTTTCTAAGCCCTCGGGGGTGATTAATAATGTCTTCATGTTGATAACTAACACTATGGATGTGCTCTCAAAATCTTAAATCAATCATCACAGTATTCTTATGCCACAAAGACACTAAGGCACAAAATTTTATCTTATGTGTTTGAATTAATTGTTAGTGACTTAGTGTCCTTTGTAAATAATTTTTGATTTGAAGAAACTTGACGTTAGATCATTAATAAGTCGGCATACTTGTATCAATTTCTTTCGCCCAGGCAAGAACTCCACCTTTAAGATTATACAGATTAGTAAAGCCATGATTCTTTTCAAGCCATTGCACCATGTTGCCACTACGCGCTCCGCTGCGGCAATGAATCACCACTTGTTTGTCTTTGGCAATCTTATCTACCGATGCCGGTATATCGCCTTGCGGAATCAATTCACCATTCAGGTTGCAGATATCAAACTCGTGCGGCTCGCGCACATCTATCAATTGAAAATCAGCTTTGCTATCCAACAATGCCTTTAATTCCTGTACGGTTACTTCTTTCATAGTTGTTTTGATTTTAATTCCACAAAATACATCATAATCTATTAAACTTTTTATCGATTGCCTTGAATTTCGTTGTGGCACTTTCAGTCGCTGAAACTCTAACGTAACAGAATCTACCAGCAATACTTCTCCCGCCAAGGGTTTGGCAAAGCCGGTTATAATTTTAATAACTTCATTCGTTTGCAACGAACCAATTATTCCGGTTAAAACGCCCAGCACCCCTCCGGTTTCGCAGTTGGGCACCGAACCGGCATCGGGCGGAGTGGGGTAGAAGTCGCGGTAGTTGGGGCCTTGCTCGTAGTTAAATACCGCCACCTGACCTTCATACCGAAATACCGAGCCGAACACATACGGAATGTTGAGCAGCACACAGGCATCGTTAAGCAGATACCGGGTAGGAAAGTTATCGGTACAATCTACCACCACATCGGCATGCTTCAACAACTCAAGTACATTGGCTGCGGTAATTTTTTGCTGCACCGCTTCAATCTTCAACATCGGATTAAGCGCAAGCAATCGCTCGGCAGCTATGGTAGCTTTAGGCTTATCCAGATCGTTAGTAGTAAAAAGTACTTGTCGTTGCAGGTTCGAAATGCTAACCATATCGAAATCGATTATCTGGATGTAACCAACTCCTGCGGCAGCCAGGTATTGCAACACCGGACTACCCAGTCCGCCAGCTCCTACAACTGTTACCCGTGCAGACTTTAACTTTTGCTGGGCAGTTTTACCAAACTGAGGTAATACAAAGTGCCTGCTGTAGCGATTTGTTTCTGCAACTGAAAATTCTTCTTCGGGTTGTGCCATACTTCGTTAAATTTACAATGATAATTTAAATACAAGAGCTCATGCGTGTTAACTATTCAACAGGTGCTAAATGGGAAGACATTGTAGGCTATTGCCGGGCTGTGCAAATTGGTAACACAGTTGAAATTTCCGGAACAGTTGCCTCAGATGGTAATCAGGTAATAGCCAAAGGCGATTTCTATGGACAAACCCGCTACATTATCGAAAAGATTGAAGGTGTATTGAAGCAGGCAGGCTTTGAATTAAAAGATGTGGTACGCACACGCATTTTTGTTACTGACATTACCAACTGGGAAGCGGTGGGAAAAGCCCATGGCGAATTCTTTAAAGACATTAAGCCCGTAACGTCTATGGTTGAAGTGAGTGCACTAATTGCACCCGAATATCTGGTGGAGATTGAGGCTACTGCTATGAAAGTCTGAGATTAAAACCGGGCCAACGCAAGTTTGGAAACGGTTTCGCCAATAGCCAGCGAGGATGTGGCTGCTGGAGAGGGTGCATTGCATACATTGATCACCCCGGTATCTTCCAGTATCAAAAAATCATCTACCAATCCTCCGTTGCGATCGCATGCTTGTGCACGTACTCCCGCACCACCTTCCACCAAATCACTTTCCTGAATTTCGGGTATTAGTTTTTGCAACGCTTTGGTAAAGGCTGCTTTTGAAAACGACCGGTACATTTCGCCCATACCGGTACGCCAATACTTGGCGGCAACTTTTTGAAAGCCCGGCCAGGCTAAACTTTCGGCAAGCTCGCGCATGTTGATGTTTGATTTCTTATAGCCCTCGCGACTGAAGGCCAATACCGCATTGGGGCCAGCCTCTACACCACCTTTGGCCATGCGTGTAAAGTGTACACCCAGAAAAGGAAAGTTTGGATCGGGTACCGGATAAATCAGGTTTTTAACCAGGTGTTCTTTTTCTTTTTTGAGTTTGAAGTATTCGCCCCGAAAGGGAATAATTTTTACATCCAGGTTGGGTACCGTCATGCGGGCAATCTTATCTGAATATAAGCCCGCACAGTTGATAACTAATTTAGAAGTGTAGCTGGTCTTTTGGGTAATCACTACACTTTGTGTACTGGAGTGCTGAATGTCTAATACTTTTTCACTGAGTTGAATTGTGCCGCCATTTTTCTGAAACGCTTCGCCATATCTATTGGCAACTAACGTATAATCCACAATGCCAGTTTGTGGCACAAAAAATCCGGCAAGACC
>DPSB01000241.1 GCA_003537495.1 Cytophagales bacterium
TTTCAACTTTACATTTCTACTTTGGACACAAAGATACAAGTAGGTTTGATTAAACTTAAAGTAATAACACGTCTTGAAAATTTTATATCTTATTCGCCATGCAAAATCCAGTTGGGATAATCCTAAATTGGAAGACTTTGACCGCCCCTTAAACAAACGCGGACAAAAGGATGCTCCGCGCATGGCTAAACGCTTAAAGGAAAAGCGTATTACACCTGATATTATGTTGAGCAGTCCGGCTGAACGTACACTTGCAACCTGTATGGCAATTGCAAAAGTTTTAGATTTTGATCAATCTAAAATTAAAACTGAACGTAAGCTGTATCACGCCAGTGAAGATGAAATTCTGAATATTATTCGAAACCTGAAAGACTCCCCGCGCGATAGTGAAGAAGTAGTGTTGCTGTTTGGGCATAACCCTGGGCTTACCGAATTTACCAACTCATTGTTGAGTCAAACTATCGATAATATTCCCACCTGCGGTGTTGTTGGCGCTGAACTTCCGGTTAAGCGTTGGCAAGATGTTTCGTTCGGTTGTGGCAACATGTTGTTTTTTGATTTTCCAAAAAGCAAAAATGACTAATTGGCAACTTGAGTTGGTTCTGCCATTGAAATATTCATAGGAATGCCCGTTCGGGCCATATCATAAGTCTCTTTTTGTGCCTTATCATTCAAATCAAGTTCGCGAAAAGCCTTTGCAGAAATACCCGCACGCTCTGCATAAATTTCATAATACGCAGCCTGAATTACATCCAGCACAGCAACAAACGCCTGTTGCGATGTTCCCCTATCGGTTTTCAAAGAAACGACAGCCTCCTCCGGATTTACAGAGAGTGATGGATCAACACCATTATTTAAAATAAATTTTTTGACTTCGGCTGTAACGCCCTCCAATGAATTTTTGGGTTCGCCTTCAATCAAAAATTCATCCGCTGAATTTATCTGAATAGCGAACACATTACGTTGATGTTTATCAGATGTTATTGGTTCATCACTCCACTGTGGCAACAACAACGTAAGTCCTTTTTCATTATTAATAACCGTAGTCATCAGAAAAAAGGTGAGCAAGAGAAAAAGCAATATCAGCCATGGAGCCCGTGCTGACTTCAGCACTGCCCGTTTTGCGAAGCAGACTCATACATTTTGGGTTTTGTAATTCTGTAACTCCGGGTGCCCGCATTCGTCACAAAAAAGTCTTAATTCAACCGGTTGGCCCTAATTTTCACTAAACATTAAAATTCAGAATCTCTTCAGAATTAGTTTTGACTTTTGTACAAAAGCAAACACTCATGCTTCGTATTTCACTTGCTGCACTATCCATTTTCTTTTCTACACTGCTCTCGTTCTCACAGTCGGCTGAAGATTCTAGTACCTATAAGAACAGGAAACTAAAAGTTGAAGAAATAAACTTTGTATCAAGCTACTACAATCAAAAAGGAAACAACTCTGCTGTAACCGGAGGAGTTGGTAATGAAAAACTATCTGACTTTGCCACTACCATTGATGTGCGGATATCGCGCTACGATTTTCGCAAGCGCAAGCACACCCTTAATGCTGAATTAGGTGTAGACGTTTACAGTTCGGCTTCGTCCGATAAGATCGACCCAAACACAATTTCATCGGCTTCATCTGGCGATGTACGAGTATATCCTTCCGTTAACTATGCGGTGGCTAACGAAAAAACCGGCTCAACGTATAGCTTCACCGGCTCCGTTTCATCCGAATATGATTACTTTTCAAAGGGTGTTGCCCTTGGCTGGACAAAACTTTCGAAGAATAAGAATCGGGAATTTGGTGTTAAAGGCCAGATGTATCTGGATACCTGGTCTGTTATTTTACCTATTGAATTAAGAAATAGTAGCAGCCTGCGTGGCACAAAACCAAGAAACTCTTACAGCTTATCGTTTACATTAAGCCAGGTAATGACTCGAAAGCTTCAGGTCTTGTTAATGGCTGATGTTGCTTATCAAAGTGGACAACTCGCTACTTTGTATCATCGTACATATTTTACCAATGGTTCGCACAAAGTAGAGAACCTACCTGACTCCCGACTCAAACTTCCCTTTGGGGTCCGTTTGAATTATTTTGCTGGCGATCGCGTAATCATTCGAACCTATTACCGGTACTATCAGGATAACTGGGACTTAAAAGCGCATACTTTTGAAGGTGAAACACCTATAAAAATTACGCCTTTCTTTTCTATAAGTCCGTTTTATCGTTTCTACAAACAAACTGGTGTAAAATATTTCGCGCCCTATCAGGCGCATGCATTAACGGAAAAGTACTATACCAGCGATTACGATTTGTCCTCGCTATCCAGCAACATGTTTGGTGCCGGTATCCGCTATGCGCAACCCGGTGGATTAATGGGAATATCTCGCTTTAATGCCATTGAATTACGGTATGGACACTATGAACGTTCCACCGCACTTACTTCCAACATCATAACGCTTCTCGCTAAACTCAAATAACCATGCGCCTATTTGCAATCTGTTTATTTCTGCTTGTGGCATCGCCTGAATGGCATACCAGCTTTGACACCGCCAAAGAAATCTACGTGAAGGCCTACTCCAACCGCATCGCCCTGCCCATCTGGTGCGTTATCATGAACGCCACTGTGAAGGACTACCATCCAGAGGAGTTCCCGCAGCCGCAGGGATTGCAGCGCGTGGAGATCTGCAAGCGCTCCTCCGCCCGCGCCACGGACTTCCGTTTTGACCAGACCACGTATG
>DPSB01000596.1:0-417 GCA_003537495.1 Cytophagales bacterium
CTGAAAAGGCAAAAGTACTTGCGCAAAAATTCTGGCCGGGGCCACTCACATTATTGGTAACGAAAAAAGAAGCCGTACCCGATATTGTTACTTCAGGTTTAAACACAGTGGGCTTGCGTTGTCCGGATCATGCACTCACACTGCAACTTTTACAAAGCCTTTCATTTCCATTAGCTGCGCCCAGTGCCAATCCGTTTGGATATGTTAGCCCCACAACTCCCCAACACGTGAACGAACAATTAGGCGATAAGGTGGCTTACATTTTAGATGGTGGCGAATGCCGTGTTGGAATTGAATCCACTATAATAGGTTTTGAAAATGAACAGGCTACCGTATTCAGGCTAGGCGGATTGGCCATTGAAAATCTTGAGCCCTTCACCGGCCCATTACAAGTTCAACTTCACTCCTCCTCCAACC
>DPSB01000596.1:695-2355 GCA_003537495.1 Cytophagales bacterium
CTCCTCCTCCAACCCACATGCTCCGGGCCAATTGCAAAGTCATTATGCCCCCGGCAAGAAAATTATACTGGGTACTCAGTCTCAGTTACAGGCTCATGTACATCCCAATGCCGGAACAATTATGTTTCAAAATGCCTTGTCTGGTATTCCGGCCAAACGACAAATAATACTTTCAACAAGCGGAGATTTAGAAGAAGCAGCCCAACATTTATTTGCTGCCTTGCGCACACTCGACAAAACCTCTATTGATATTATTCTGGCGGAATTAGTACCGGATACCGGCCTGGGGCGCGCCATTAACGACCGGCTGCGCAGAGCATCAGCACATTAAAATAAATTTGTATCAGCAAAATTATTTCCATTACTTGTATAGAACTGTTGCGCCTAAAACCTACAGGCACGGTTATCGAAACATTTTAACACTATGACTAAAAAAATACTTGTACTTACAGGAGGTGGCGATGCCCCAGGCTTAAATGCTGTTATCAGAGGAGTATGCAAACGCGCTCGCAGAGAAAGTTTACAAGGTGAACCCTGGGAAGTGTATGGTAGCATTGAGGCCTTTAACGGAGTGTTGAATGAGCCTCAGGAAATTATAAAACTCACCAGCAGTCGCACTGCCGGTATTCATGTTAAAGGTGGAACCATTTTAAAGACTACCAACAAAGCCAATCCAATAAAGTTTCCGGTAGTACAACCCGATGGCACAACCAAATTCTTCGATCGCTCCGATGAATTGGTGAAAAAACTGAAAGCTTTAAACTTCGATGCAATCATTAATATTGGTGGCGATGGTTCGCAGAAAATTTCAAAAACACTTTTCGATAAAGGCCTACCCATGATTGGCGTGCCTAAAACCATCGACAATGATTTATCGGCTACCGACATTACGTTTGGATTTCAGACTGCGGTGCAAATTGCTACCGATAGTTTTGATAAACTGGTTACCACTGCTGAGAGTCATCATCGCGTTATGATTATGGAAGTAATGGGCCGTGATGCCGGTTGGATTGCGTTGCACACGGCTATTGCCGGTGGAGCTGAAATCTGTTTGATACCCGAAATTCCCTACGACATCAATAAGCTTGTTAAAAAGATTGATGCGCGTTATAAAAACGGTCGGGGGTTTGTAAACATTGTTATTGCTGAAGGAGCTAAACCGAAAGCTGGTTCTATTACTGCATCGGCTGGCGAAAAAGGATCAGAACATGTGCGCTTAGGTGGTGTAGCGTATCAACTTTCCAAACAATTAAAAGATGCTGGGTGTAAGGCCGAGATTCGTGAAACAGTTTTAGGCCACGTACAACGCGGGGGTACACCTACTGCATTCGATCGGGTACTTGCTTCGCTTTTCGGAGTAAAAGCATTTGAGCTTGCTGCTGCTAATGAGTTTGGTCGAATGGTAGCTTTCAAAAATAACACGATCACCTCTGTAAGTTTGGAAGAAGCTACAGCCGAATACAATTTTCTGAGCAAAGATTCTTATCTGGTAAAATCCGCAAAAGGTTTAGGAATAAGTTTTGGAGATTAAGAGGCATGACCAAAATTGAACTTACCACCGCCATTAAAGCGCCCATAGAACGGTGCTTTGATTTATCGCGCAGTGTGGATCTGCACAAGGTTTCCATGCAGCACTCGCGTGAAGAGATTATTGGTGGTG
>DPSB01000596.1:2582-3384 GCA_003537495.1 Cytophagales bacterium
GATTATTGGTGGTGTTGAAACTGGTTTAATGAAACTACACGATACTGTTACCTGGCGGGCAACTCACTTCGGCATTCGGTTTACGTTGCAATCAACAATCATCAAATTTACGCGCCCTTTCTTTTTTACTGACGAAATGAAGCAAGGTCCTTTTAAGTCGATGGTACACGATCATTTTTTCTATTGGGAAGAAAGCCACACCACCATGGTCGATCATTTTTATTTTCAATCGCCCTTAGGCTTGCTAGGCGAAGTGGCTGATTCGTTGATTTTGAAAAGTTATCTTACCCCATTGCTTACACAGCGCAACTCTATTATTAAACACTATGCCGAAGGCGATGGCTGGCAACACATGTTGCCGAAGATGGTGCAGTCATCGAAGCTTTAAACCTCACCCAACATCGCGCATCTTGAACCGACACAACTTCGTAAAGTGTCAACATTTCCAACAGCACAAGCTTGTCGCCCTATCTTGTGGAGAGAACCCTGCAAATCTTTGATAACGCAACAGCGATGATGGGTGAGGTCTTACTGCAAACCTTTGCATTTTAAAAAGACGTGGTCACGTGCAGTCTTTTTCCTATCTTGTGCCACTTAAAAATTCACTTCAAACCTTCTGTTATGAAAACTGTTACCGACATTAACTTCAAAGGAAAACGCGCCCTCATCCGGGTAGACTTTAATGTACCATTAGACAAATCGTTTGAAGTAACAGATGATAATCGCATCCGCGCTACCATCCCTACGCTTAAAAAAATTCTGGCTGATGGTGGTAGTTTAGTTTTGATGAGTCACCTCGGGC
>DPSB01000053.1 GCA_003537495.1 Cytophagales bacterium
CGAACTCAGAACAAGATTATTGTCGGCATCTGAAATCAGATTGGTCAGATCAATGGAAACAGAACCGCCCAGCGTAGTTGATAGATTTGAGGTACTAATAACAGGCGCAGAATTGTTGCAGGGAGCAGGAACAATGGTTACACTTAATATAGCAGAAGCACCGCTGAAGCAACCGGGCAGGCTGGCAACCGACACGGAGTAATTACCCGAAGCGGTAACGGTTAGTTGTTGTGTAATTGATCCATCCGACCAGAGGTACTCTACAAAGCCATTGGGAGCTGAGAGTACCAACTGAGTTGAACTGCACGCTGTGATGGCATTGCCCACAGGTGTTACTGTCGAGTTAACCACAGGTGCGTTTGGTGGAGTGTTGATAACTGCATTTACGGGAACGCGAACGCTTTCGCAGAAAGCATCAGATATTGAAACGAAGTAAGCAGTAGTAGTTGAATGTTCAGGCGTTACATAAGTTTCATTCATTTCATCAGAAATTATGGTAACAGGCGAACCGGTGTACCAATTGTACCTACCGGGTGTGCCACCCGAAGCAGTTAGGGTAACGCTACCCGGCCCGCAACGTGAAGCATCGGTAACAACCGGTGGTGATGGTAAATTGTTGACTACAAGATTGCTGACAGTTGTAGTAACCGAAGTGGCAAGATCACCAGAGATTGCGCATCGGTACTGACCAGCTTCCGCAGATGAAATATTACTTATGGTGAGCGTAGCTGATGCAGAGCCGGAGTAAATAGCGTTATCTGTAAGATTAACAAACACACTTCCGTTATGTTTTTGCCACTGGTATGAGATGTTGGTTGTGCCGGAAGCAGCGGTAGTAAATGAAGTTGTGGTGCCTGCGCAGGCATTGTAAGACGATGGAGGTTGTTGCGTGATGGTGATGGAAACGGCAGGTATTACATTCTCAAAAATCAAAAGCGAATTGGGGGCCGATGTAATGATGATCTCGGGTTTTCCATCCAGATTTAAATCGCCTGTTGTTAACCCGCGCGGGTTGTTAACCGCAGTGGCAAACGCTGCAGCAAATGAAGAAGCGTTGATGGTGCCGGAAGCCGAAGTGTTTTTTAATATAAAAAATTGATCTGTTGATTCGCTGGTTACAATAATATCCGGTTTACCATCTCCATCCAGATCGCGTATGTGTGCTACGGTTGCTGCTGCCGGAATGGTGAAATCCACTTTATTGAAAACGATATTTCCAGTTGTGCCTTGGTTATGAAAAACGGAAATAAGCGTTGAGTTTGTTCCTGTTCCGTGGTAAAGCATGAAATCCATTTTGCCATCCACATCAAGATCACCTGCGTATAAACGACCTGGATTATCTCCGGCATTTATAGTTCCTACAGCAATGAACTGAGATGTTGCAATACGATATGCACCGGTATTTCGCCAGATGCTAATGTTGTCCGTTCCAGGATTAGTAGTGATAATATCTGCAAGGCCATCGTTATCAAAATCAGCCGAAAGGGATGCTCCGTTAATAGCAGGTTTTACGAGATTGTTAGCGGCACCAAAAGTAGGGAAGGCACCCGTGACAAATGCGCCATATCCCCTGTAGCGATTTTCATGTACAGAAAGATTAGCTGTATTAATATTTATGGTCGCGATGTCTGTCATTCCATCCAGGTTGAAATCGGCCCATGAACTGAACCGGAGATTGTTAAGTCCGGCCACGGCATTAAAACTAATTTCAGATGTTGTGCTGGAATTTTTATAGATACCGCCATTGCTGATAATATCTAGTTTACCATCGGCATCAACATCCAGAATCTTGAGATCTTGAGCAATAGTAGAAGTAGTATCGTCCAGTATCAAAGAAGTAGCGGTAATGGCTCCAGTGGTGTGAACATTTCGATAACTCAGCACATTAAAAGAACTGACGTTCGATTCAGCTGCGATATCAGGCTTGCCGTCACCGTTGAGGTCAGCTACTTCTACATCATAGTCGGCACCGGTAAGCGGAAATGTTACGGGTGGGAGAAAGGAAGTGCCATCAAATGTTATTCCTGGCGAGAAGGTAACACTGAATGGCAGATGATAATATGAAGTAAGTTTATTGCGCACCACGCTTACACGTTCGTATCCTGCACCTGCCGGTACTTCAGCTTTAATTTCGGTTGTTGTTGCTGAGATCACATGGGCTTCAACACCACCAAACCAAACCCGGTTTTCAGAAGCGAGTGCTGAAAAATTGTTTCCGGTAATGGTTACCGTACTTCCTACCGGCCCGGCCAGAGGTGAAACCGTGTTAAGAGAGATTACCGGAGTGTGAATATTTTTGTTTTCATAAATAGAAACGTAATCTGTTGCGCTGCCGGTGTGATATAAAATCAGTTCCGGTTTTTCATCGCCATTCAAATCGGCAACCACTGGAGTTTTGGGATAGGTAAATGTGCTAATGCCTTGTAACTGATGTGCTTTGGCAAATGCATTGGCATCGAAAACGCCACCTGTATAGGTATTCTCAAATACACCCACATCAGCGTCATCAGTAGCAATGATGTCGGGTTTACCATCACCGTTTATGTCAGCAATTGATATTCCGCCATAATACATAAGTTCTGAATCGAGAATCACTTCGGTATCAAAATCAGTTGCTGCTAATGCTCCTCCTGTGTTGGTGTTGATCCGGATGTGAACATCGTCATTGGCAAATCCATGTTTCCAGGCCAGATCCATTTTTCCATCCAGGTTAAAATCGGCAACATTTACACATCCGTATAATCCCTGCCCATTGCCCGGAATAATTTCAAATGGAGTACTGAATGAAATACTACCCGGAACAGAATTGTTTTTTGCAATATTGATCTCACCCGAAACAATAATGAGTTCAGGTTTCCCATCGTTGTCAAGATCGGCATCAACTATGCGGTTCACTCCATTGATGGCATTTCCAAAATAACTACGGGAGGCGCCAAAATCAATATTACCCGGTGTGCTGATATTCTGCGCAATCCAGAAATCAACTTCTGCACTACCTGCCGTTCCGCGACCCAACAGATCTGCACGACCGTCTCCGTCTACATCCACCACAGAAGATAAAATGGCTGAGTACGCTAAGCCAGGCCATCTTTCAGCGGGCTCAAAAGCCAGATTACCCGGTGTGCTAATGTTTCGGTAGGTAGCAAAACCTGTATTAAAGTCATTAACGTAGTATCCGGTGGCTATATCCAGTTTGCCATCTCCATCCAGATCAATCGTCTTTGTGGCTACGCGGTTGCCCGCACCGGTTAGTGTGAATTTTGGCGCGAACGATGCAGTGGTCAGTTCTCCGCCCGTACCTAAATTCCGATAGATTGTTATGCTGTTGCCAGCATCGGTTGAGATCAGATCTGCCCAGCCGTCACCATCAACATCACCCACCGATAAAAAGTCATCTGCATTTGCTGCACCATAGTCTGACCCTGCCGGCAAATTAACCGGAAGACCAAAGGATGATGGGATAATTTTTCCACCACCATCAAAGGTTGGATTGAATGGTTTTTCAGATTGCCTGGCGAGTCCCGTGGTTTTATTGATCACCGTAATTTTTTCATACTGCGCCCCCGTGGGAATAGTAACCGTAAGTTGTGTAGTGCTCGCAGCGGTAATTGTTCCGGCAACCGAGCCGAAATAAACGATGTTGTTTGATGCTGTTGCATCGAAGGAACTCCCGTTAAGGGTTACGCTGGCCCCAGGGTTTCCCGAGATTGGAGAGAATGATGTTATGGATGGTGACGTTAGAAGTATTTTCTGTTCAAGAACAACATTATCAATAGATGAAGTATAGGATGCGTTTGTGGCATAAGTTCCGCGAATTTTAATTGATGCAATGTTGGAGAGTGCTGCAATGATTTGCGTTCGGGTTGCCAACGCACCGGCTGTTGAATTTATGCGCCAGCCTTGTGTCTCATCTAACTTGAGTGAGTATGAAGACCATGCCGGAGCAAGTGCTGGTTTGGTGGGCAAGGAATATACAAGGTTGACATTGTAACTTTCGATTCTTACATCGCCATTTGGATTGGATGCCGTGCCTGTGTGAGATTGTTGCAAATCAAACCGAAGGTTCATGTCCAGAGAACGTGTTACCTGACTTCCCAGAAATTTGGTTGGTGCTACCCAGCTCTGTGTATTAGTGCCTGTACTTGCACTGTAAGTAATG
>DPSB01000380.1 GCA_003537495.1 Cytophagales bacterium
CTTAAAAGCAGGGTTTCGTAATCAAAATCCGCTGTAAGATTTTAACCAAAAATTAAATTAGGATCGGTTTTTTTAATTGAAACTATTGATTGAATTGAGCCATAGTACGCTCGGCACCCGCGGTACAAAACGAAAAAATCATGTCGCTGGCTTTATCCATAAAGGCCGGGAGCGTTTCAAATTCGGGCTGCGAAAAATTGCTCAATACAAAATCAACTTGTTGGCCTTTGGCAAAATCATTTCCAATACCAAAGCGCAGGCGCGAGTAGTCCTGACCATTCAATACGTGCTCAATATTTTTTAAACCATTATGCCCGGCCGAACTTCCTTTAGTGCGCAGGCGCAAGATTCCAAAAGGCAAAGCCAGATCGTCTACAATAACAAGCAGGTTTTCTTTTGGGATTTTTAATTCCTGAAGCCAGTAGGCAATTGCCTTACCGCTCAGGTTCATAAAGGTATTGGGTTTGATCAAATGAAGCTGGCGGCCTTTGTATTTTACTTCGGCCTTATCGGCCAACCGAGTGGTTACGAATTGTGCTTTCTGAACATCGGCTAATCGATCTAAAACCAGAAACCCAATGTTGTGTCGGGTAAGCTCATATTCGGCTCCGGGGTTTCCAAGTCCTGCAATCAAGTACTTCATAAAGGCGAATTAAATAAAAATCCCGTCCGGTTGTTGGTCGGACGGGATCTGATAAATGGCTGAAGAATTACTTCTTCTTTTCGTCTTTCTTTGCAGGCTCTGCCTTCTTGGCATCGGCTGCCGGAGCTGCACCAGCAGCTGGGGTAGCGGCCGCAGCGGCTGCAGTTTCTTCAGCAAGTTTAGCAGCACGTGGTACTTCTACTACAGCAATAGAAGCTTGCTTCGGATCTAAGAATTCAAGACCAGGAAACTTAAGGTCACCAACTTTTACAGAGTGATGGAAATCAAGTGCAGAACAATCTACATCAATATGATCGGGCATGTCTTTCGCGAAGGCAAACACCTTTAAAGAGGCACGCTTGCGCACCAAGGCACCACCTTTGGCAACACCAGGAGCCTGGCCTACCAAACGGGCAGGAATGTCCATTTTAATTTTTCTGTCCTCGCTTATGCGAAGGAAATCTACGTGTAGAATAATTTCGCTTACCGGATGAAACTGAACTTCCTGCATAATTGCCTGGCACTCTTCACCTTCAATGTTCAGGTGTACAAAGTGGGCTTCGTTCGTGTAGATCAAATCGCGGAATAAAATAACCGGGGCATAGAAATGTACTTGTTCGTTTCCTCCGTAAATAACGCAAGGCACATTGCCTTCCTGACGGATTTTCTGAGAGTCATTCTTGCCGAGATTTGCTCTTCGATACCCTATAATCTCGATGGTTTTCATGATTGTTTTTGGTTTAATTGATTTATTGTGAATAGAAAATTACAAACGGATAAATAATGAACTGATAGACTCGTGATCGTGAATTTTACGAATAGCTTTCGCAAAAAGATCGGATACGCTTAGTACTTTTATTTTATTAGTCTTCTGTTTTAAAGGAATAGTGTCGGTTACGACCAACTCTTCCAATGCCGAATTTTGAATATTATCGTAGGCATTACCCGATAAAACCGGGTGTGTACAAATGGCTCTTACTGTAGTGGCTCCTTTTTCTTTTAAAAGACCTGCCGCTTTGCAGATGGTGCCGGCAGTATCAACCAGATCATCTACCAGCACTACATCTTTACCTTCTACATCGCCAATCAGGCGCATCGACTCTATCTTATTGGCTTCTTTCCGGTACTTATCGCACACGGCCAGATCGGCATTAAAGAATTTCGCAAAGCTACGAGCCCGTTTAATTCCCCCTACATCGGGCGAAGCAAACATGATGTTCTCCAGATTGAGCGATTTCAGATAAGGTACAAAAATGTAATTACCATCTAAGTGATCTACTGGTATATCAAAAAAACCTTGAATCTGATCGGCATGTAAATCGCAAGTCATAATGCGATGAGCCCCGGCTGCAGAAAGTAGATTGGCAATCAGTTTGGCAGCTATGGCAACACGTGGTTTATCTTTTCTATCCTGGCGTGCGTATCCGAAGTAGGGGATAATCACATTAACATTGGAGGCACTGGCTCTTTTTGCTGCATCAATCATCAGCAATAGTTCCATAAAGTTTTCGGCTGGTGCAAAGGTGGATTGTACAATAAATACATCGTGCCCACGAACTGACTCCCCGATAAAGGGCGACATTTCACCATCACTGAACTGCTGATAATCCACCCGACCCAAAGGCTCGCCATAGGCATGAGCAATTTTGTCAGCCAAATAGGTAGTTGCCCTTCCGGAAAAGATTTTAACAGCCATTGCTTTAAAAATTAAATCCTGGTTTCCCAGGATTTTGAGTTGTCCTACTAGGATTCGAACCTAGAAAAGCAGAATCAAAATCTGCTGTGTTACCGTTACACCATAGGACAGTGTATTCAAATCAAAAATTTGAGGTGCAAATGTAGGAACAATTTCGAGAACTGAAAACTCGAAATTCAGTGTTTTTAGGTATTTAAAGCGGATTTATTTATCCAGATCTTCAACCTCGGCAGTTTGGGTGCCTTCCACAAATCCTTCGGCCATAAACCGGTATTTATCCAGAATGGAGATAACCGCATTGCGTAGGTGGCGCTCGTTATTAAAGTTAATGCTACCATACAGTGTGGTGGCATAACCTTGCCAGATAGATCGGTTCTGGCGTCTGTCAAAAAACTGTATCAGTAAGGTGCCGGTTTTCAGGTCAATTTTTTTAGAATCGTATTTCTCATCTTCTTTTTGTACGCGTACCCACTCTTCAATATCGGGTTGATCGTACCCATTAAACCGAAGGCTGTCAGAATACATTTTAAAACCAATAATAAGGTGTGGCTTTGATTCGGTTTGCCGATAGCCTAAAAACTTCATGCGCGAAACGATTGACTTTTCTACAATCTCATTGATCATGGTAGAATCGTTCAGGCCCATGGGGCGCATAATATCAAAGCTTCTATACTTTTTGAAGTTTCCTCTATAGCTGTAATCGTACTCTACCGGCAACTCTTTATACCCCAGGCACGAACCTAACAAAACAGGCAGCAACACGAGAATGTAAAATTTTCTCATAGGTAATTGGATTAGACAAGAAAAGGTAAATCATTTTACAGGGCGAAGCAAGCCAGTTAAATTCTTTAACAGAAATGTTTAGCCAAAATGAACGAAATGCCCTCTGAAATTGAAACAATAGGCCGTTTCGCATTATTTTCAAGAAATTTTTCCCTTACCAAATACGGATGACTTCTAAATACGAACAGACGGTTGGCGCCAGGTACCACATCTACAATAGCCTGTTTTTGAATTTACCTTTTCAGGATATTCAAAGAACGGGTACACTGCTGCCATTTTTGCAACAATACTGTGAAGAGGCCTTTGAGCAAGGCAAACCGGCCACTGAAATCTTAAGCCATTTCTTTACTGATCTTGTGCCCAATGTAAAACCCGAAGAACAGTTTGCGTTGCTCTTTAAGTTTATTCAATATGTAGAGCGACAAGTAGCTTTGTTCGATTCGGTAGAGGATTCATCTTTTGAACAGATTAATGACACAACGGGTAAGGGAACAGTAGCTTCGCTTTTACAACGCACCCGGTTCGATCGGAAAGAAAAAGAACTGATTGCCCGCCTTGAAAACTTTAGTCTGCGCCCCGTACTAACGGCACACCCCACACAATTTTATCCGGGTTATGTATTGGGTATACTTACCGATCTTGAAAAATCAATTCGCGATAGCAACCTGCCGCACATTAATTTGTTATTGCAGCAATTGGGTAAAACCGGTTTCATCAATCAGGATAAACCCACGCCTTACGATGAAGCGGTTAGCTTATGCTGGTATCTCGAAAACATTTTTTATCAATCCATACCAGAAATTATTCAAACGCTTTGTGCAGGATTAAACCTGCCCTTATCAGAATGGAAAAACGATAGATTGGTTGTAATTGGTTTTTGGCCGGGTGGTGATAGAGATGGAAACCCGTTTGTTACCAGCGAGATTACACGCAAAGTTGCCGCTAAACTTCAGGATAGCATTTTGAAATGTTACGCCCGCGATTTACGCGCGCTGCGCAGAAGACTTACGTTTAGAGGCGTAGATAAATTGGTAACAGAAATTGAACGCAAGATTTATAACTGGGCTTATGGAGCTCAACGTGGTTACCTATCGGTTGAAGACCTTGTTGCCGATCTGAATCGGGTAAGAAAAAAGCTGGCGGAAGATCATGATGGTTTGTTTCTGGATTTACTCGATACATTCCTGATAAAAGTAAAATTGTTTGGGTTTCATTTTGCCAGTCTGGATGTGCGGCAAGATAGTCGCAGGCACGATTTTGTCTGGAATCATATTTTAGATTGTGGTGCAAAGTCGGGCAAGACAATTTCGGGTGCAGAGTTTCTAAAACTTTCGCAGCCAGAACAAATTAATTACCTGCTTTCATTGAGGCTTGATTTGAATGCGCTGGAGCTAACCGATGATTTTGTAAAAGAAACGCTAAACAGCATTCGGGTAATAGGTGAAATTCAGAAGAGCAACGGTACTACGGGAAGCCATCGGTATGTAATCAGCAATTGCCAGAGCGCTTTGCATATTATTGAAGTGTTTGTATTGGGCAGGTTGTTGTTGGGAACCGATTCAGGATTGGAGTTGGATGTGGTGCCGTTATTCGAAACGATTGACGACCTGGCACACGCACCTCAAATTATGGATGCCCTATATCAGATTGCACCCTATCGCCAACATCTCACATCTCGTAAATCACATCAAACCATTATGCTTGGATTTTCGGATGGTACCAAAGATGGGGGCTACCTGCGCGCCAACTGGTCTATCTTCCGGGCAAAGGAAAATCTTACAGCAATTTCACGCAAGTATGATTTGAAAGCGTTGTTCTTTGATGGCCGCGGTGGGCCGCCCGCTCGTGGTGGAGGCAACACACACGACTTCTATGCTTCGTTGGGCGATACGATTGAGAATGAAGAAGTGCAGATCACCATTCAGGGACAAACCATCAGTTCTAATTTTGGTAAGATAGGTTCGTGTAAATACAACCTGGAGCAATTGATTTCGGCCGGGTTGGAAGGTGATGTGTTTAAGCGCGATGAGAGCCAGCTATCGGATGAGCAAAAAAAGATTTTAGATGAACTTGCTGAAGCCGGATACAAAGCTTACCTCAGTCTGAAGCATCACGATAAGTTTGTGCCCTACTTAGAAAAAGTTACACCGCTTTCTTTCTTTGGCGATACCAATATTGGTTCTCGTCCGGTAAAGCGAAGTGCAACTGAAGGATTAAAGTTTGAAGACCTGCGTGCCATACCGTTTGTTGGTTCATGGGCCATGATGAAACAAAATATTCCCGGTTTTTATGGCGTAGGTTCGGCCATTACCGCCATTGCAGAAAAGCATGGCATTGAAAAACTGAAAACATTCTATCAGGATTCGCTTTTCTTCCGAACATTATTAGGCAATAGTATGATGTCGCTTTCCAAAACGTATTATCAGGCAACTACCTACCTGGCAAGCGACCCCGAGTTTGGCGAGTTCTGGAAGAAGATGTATGCCGAGTACGAACTTTCCTGCAAGCGTGTATTGGAAGTTTCGGGGTTAAGTGGGTTAATGGAAAACAATCCGGGTATTCGCGATTCAGTTCGCCTGCGCGAACGGATTGTGTTACCGCTTATCGCGATTCAGCAATTTGCATTAATGAATATCCGCAACCTTAATGATTCGAATAAAATTTATGAACAGCGCTATCGCAAGTTGATCATACGATGCATGTTTGGAATTATTAATGCGGCACGGAATTCAGCATAACAGAAAACCAGTTACCTGTTTCTGGTTACCGGAAACAGGCAACTGGTAACATTATATAAAACTCTTTTGATATGAAATTTTTTCTAACTCTTCTCCTCACAGCTTTCGCAAGCTTAGCCTTCGCACAAAATAAAGCCATTGTTCACACCGATCAGGGAAAGATAAAAATTGATAAGCATATCTACGGTCATTTTTCCGAGCACCTCGGTCGTTGTATCTATGGCGGATTTTATGTGGGTGAAAACAATACTAAAATTCCCCACACGGTTGGTGTACGAAACGATGTGGTAGATGCATTAAAAAAACTAAAGGTGCCTAACCTGCGTTGGCCGGGTGGTTGCTTTGCAGATACTTACCATTGGAAAGATGGTGTTGGCCCGAAAGCTAAACGACCGACTATTGTAAACACCTGGTGGGGTAATGTAACCGAAGATAATAGTTTTGGTACGCATGATTTTCTAAACATGTGCGAGCTAATTGGTGCCGAACCTTACCTGGCTGCTAACGTAGGTAGCGGCACTGTGCAAGAACTAACCGAGTGGGTACAGTATGTGAACTTTGATGGCATTAGTCCGATGTCGAACTGGCGCAAAGAAAATGGAAGAGAGAAGCCGTGGAATGTAAAATTTTGGGGTGTAGGTAATGAAGCATGGGGTTGTGGCGGAAACATGACCGTTGAGTATTATGCCAACATCTATCGTCAGTACGCCACGTTTATGGGTGGAAAACTTTTCAAGATTGCATCAGGAGCAAACTCCGATGATTTTCATTGGACAGAAGTATTGATGCGCGATATTCCGCACAACATGTTGGAAGGAATTGCCTTGCATCATTACTCCGTAATTGATTGGAGTAACAAAGGCCCGTCTACAACCTTTAGTGAGAAACAATATTTTAAAACCATGCAGCGCGCGTTGTTTATGGATGAGGCCATTAAACGCCACAGTACCATTATGGATAAATACGATCCTGCTAAGAAAGTGGCACTGGTTGTAGATGAATGGGGTGGATGGTACGATGTGGAACCGGGTACTAATCCCGGATTTCTATTTCAGCAAAACACCATTCGCGATGCAGTGCTGGCTGGAGCCACATTAAATATTTTTCATAAGCATAGCGATCGTGTACGCATGGCAAACCTGGCACAAACGGTAAATGTATTGCAAGCTGTTATTCTTACCGATGAAGAGAAGATGATCCTTACGCCAACCTATCATGTAATGGAAATGTATAATGTACATCAGGATGCTACCTATTTGCCTTTGGACATTACCGCAGGTTCGTATGCATTGGATGGCGAACAACTTCCGGCACTCTCAGCTTCTGCCTCAAAAGATGCTTCGGGTGTGGTTCATATTTCATTGGTGAATATTGATGCCAAAGCTCAGCAAGAAATATCCATTGACTTGCGAGGTGGAAAATTTACGTCCGTTACCGGAAAAATTTTAACCAGTACAAATCTGCAAGACTACAACTCATTTCAAAAACCGGATCAGATCAAGCCTGCAACTTTTAAAGGCGCATCGTTAAAGGATGGTGTGTTGAAGGTAACGTTACCGAAGCATTCGGTAGTGGTGTTGGAGGTGAAGTAGTTACGAAGTAAAAGGTTTCCAACCCTTAACTTTCCAGCATAAAGGGTTAGAAACCTTTTTGCCTTTCAATCTTCGATAGCAAAATCTGCTTCAGAGGCCACTCCGGTTTCTGTGTGTAGTTTTACAAATTGATCCTTACCTCCAAACCAGTTTAAGATTTCTGAATCGTTCTCTGCCAGAATTGTTTGGTAAGAAGACCATCTCCATGTTGAAAAATCGTTGGTGAATTTGTGTTTGGATGGATTGGTGTGAATGTAGATGATTACTTGCGTAAAATGACTTTCACTTAGAACCTCAAGTCGTTTAAATGGCTTGTAAAATAGATTACCTTTCCTATGGTTAACTTTATTGAATGCAAGTGCATAGGATTGAAAGAATCGTTTAAAGGCCCTTTCTATCAATTCGCTTTGGTTGATTTTGCCCTTTAGAAAATCTTTTTCAGAAGCTGATAAAAATTTCAAATCGCGTAACTGTAAATCAGCTTTAATTTTTTCTGACGACTTGATCTTTACAAGAAGATGAAAGTGATTTGGAAGTAAACACCAGACTAGAGTTTCCAGAAATGGTGATAAGTAATCTGAATATTTCTTTAAAAAGAATCGATGATTCTCTTCAGATATAAAGAGTTTTTCCTTGTTATTGGTTCGATTAAATACATGGTAAATTTTGTGCTCTTCAAAGTCTGCCAGGTATTTTTTTGGTATAGGCATATTTAAAGTTAGGCAAAAGTTTCGGTTAAAGGTTTCCAACCTTTTTAGCTTAGCATATTAAAGGTTGGAAACCTTAACCGGTAACCCCTTTCACCCACTCTCTTGCATTTACAAACGCTGCTATCCATGGGCCAACTTCATCTTGTTTACGATTGGTAGGGTAGTAGCCCCAGTTCCACGGGAACAACGTGCGTTCAATGTGTGGCATAATAGCCAGGTGTCTTCCATCTTTAGAACACAAAGCTGCCGCAGCAAAATCTGAATCATTCGGATTGCCCGGATAATTTGGATAGGTATAGTTGGCAGCAATTGTATAATCAGGATTGTTCTTCAAATCAAAACGACCTTCGCCATGCGCCACCCAAACACCCAGTGTTGTGCCTTCGTAACTGCTTAGCATAACCGAGTTATTTTTCGGAATGCTGATGTTGATAAAAGTCGATTCAAACTTACCTGAACCGTTGTGATGCATTTTTGGATGGGCACTCATCTCAACTTCACGATTGATTAACCCAAGCTCCATCATTAACTGGCAACCGTTACACACACCTAAACTCAGTGTATCCTTCCGGTTATAAAAATTATCCAACGCAGCTTTTGCTTTCGGATTGTACAAGAATGCACCCGCCCAACCTTTGGCCGAACCTAACACATCCGAGTTGGAGAATCCACCCACAAACACAATCAGGTTTACTTCGCTTAAATCTTCACGACCCGTCATCAGGCCGGACATGAG
>DPSB01000045.1:0-887 GCA_003537495.1 Cytophagales bacterium
GCAGTATTTTCTTTACCATTTTCCAAACCTTCATGAGCGGTTCGGATGCAAACGGCAAACCTGCTCCATACTTTGGTGAATATCCAGCCGACTATTTTGATTTCATCATCATTGACGAGTGTCACCGTGGCGGAGCAAATGACGAAAGCAATTGGCGGGGTATTTTAGAATATTTCAGTCCGGCAGTGCAATTGGGTTTAACCGCCACACCCAAGCGAAAAGACAATGTTGACACTTATAAATACTTTGGTGAACCAGTTTATATCTACTCGCTGAAAGAAGGAATCAATGACGGTTTCTTAACGCCATTCAAAGTAAAACGCATCAAAACCACTTTAGATGATTACCGCTACACTTCGGACGATACGATTGTAGAAGGCGAAATTGAAGAAGGCAAACTCTATGAAGAAAAAGACTTTAATCGAACGATTGAAATTGTAGAGCGAGAAGCCAAGCGAGTAAACATCTTTCTGCAAGAGGCGAACCCAAACGAAAAGGCAATAATCTTTTGTGCCAATCAGGCACACGCAGCATTGATAAGAGATTTGGTAAACCAAAACGCAAAAAGCAAAGACCCCTTTTATTGCGTTCGTGTAACTGCCAATGACGGAGAAGAAGGCGAAAGACTGTTGAGAGAATTTCAGGACAATGAAAAAACATTGCCAACCATTCTGACAACTTCACAAAAACTCTCCACAGGTGTTGATGCAAGAAACATTCGGAACATCGTTTTGCTTCGTCCTGTTAATTCAATGATTGAGTTTAAACAAATCGTTGGACGTGGCACACGCTTGTTTGATGGCAAAGAGTTTTTTACGATTTACGACTTTGTAGATGCTTACAAACATTTCAGCGACCCTGAATGGGATGGAGAACCGCTTGGTGAA
>DPSB01000045.1:1130-4327 GCA_003537495.1 Cytophagales bacterium
TTCAGCGACCCTGAAGGGGATGGAGAACCGCTTGGTGAAGAACCAAAAGAACCTAAACCATATCCAACACCTGAACCCACCGACTCACCAATTATTTCAGACCCAAGTGAGCCAAGACCGAAGAAACAGAAAATAAAAATTAAACTTCGCAACGGAAAAGAAAGAGAAATACAATCTATGATTTCAACTTCGTTTTGGAGTGCAGACGGCAAGCCAATTTCATCTGAAGAATTTTTAAATAATCTGTTTGGCGAATTACCCAAACTTTTTAAAGACGAAGAAGAATTGCGGAAACTGTGGAGCAATCCACTAACAAGAAAAATTTTGTTAGAGAATTTAGATGCAGCAGGTTTCCCGAAAGACGATTTGCTGACTTTGCAGAAGTTGGTAGATATGGAAAAAAGTGATTTGTATGATGTGTTAGAGTACGTTTTTAATGGCGACTATATCGCTATGACCAGAGAAGCCCGTGCCAAAGCAGCTGAAGCGACCATCTTTGCATTACTCAACGATAAACAAAAAGAGTTTATCTCTTTTGTGTTGAGCAAATACATTGAAACAGGCGTTGACGAACTCGAACAAGAAAAACTACCAATCTTGCTCACCAACAAGTATCAATCATTGGAAGACGCAAAGGAAATTTTAGGAGACGTGGCAAACATCAGCAAGCTGTTTATAGAATTTCAAGAACATCTTTACAAGCAGAAAGCAGCCTAGTAAGACAAACAAAAGAGATTGGCTTTCACCAATCTCTTTTTTTATTCTTTACAACCACACCGTGGCTTCACAATAATCTGGGCTTGAGCGGGTGTAGGTATCGCGTACGCGATAGGTAAACGAAATTTCGTTTAAGTAAATAGTAGCCGAGCCTTCTACCTCGTATCCATTTACGTATTGCAGGGGAATGGTGATGCTGTTACCATACACACGGGCTACCACATCAATATCCGCATTGTAAAAGTTTTCAATCAACACTTCATCAGCTCCATAGCCTGTTCCAAGTTTGCGGATATAAATTTCAAAATTGGAATACACGCGCCACGATTGGCTGTACTCCTCCAGGCGATAGGAACCCGTAATCTGGTCGCGGTCATCATACCGGGGTTCTACTATGGTAATCTCACAAGAAGTTAACACGAGCGCCAGTACTACGAAGGTTAAGCTAAAAGTTTTCATGGTTGATAACTGTTTGGTTAGCTCAATTGCAAGCCACGCGCCAAACCTGTTACTCAACTTCTGGTAGTTATGCCAACAAGGCTTTCAGAGTTTTCGCTCATAGAATCAAAAAACAGATTACCAATCAGTTACAAATGAAAATCCCCCGCTTTTGGCGAGGGATTTTGTGAGCTTAAAAAATGGGTTAAACTCAGTTTAAAAAATAAGGCACTCCGGCACCGGCAAAAAATATTTACCACCAACAACCACTACGAATGGAGTAAAAACCAGTCGTGCCGGATATGCCATGACCTCACCCCTAACCCCTCTCCAAAGGAGAGGGGAATAGGAGCTATATCTTATCATATCCAAAATGAAACAGAACACCTTAAAATTCTTTTATACTAAATACTAATCAACATTGTCGTGCAAAAACTTATTGTTGCCTAACAAGTTGTTATCATCATTTAAATTATAGCGCGAGATGAATGACTCTGATGAGTGTGGTACATTGTCCATCTTCACCCCTCTGCGCAGGTATGCGGGCAGCGTCCACTTTTCGTTGAACTCTTCCTTTGTCATTTCCTGCTTTTTGCTCTTCAGTTTTTCCCTACGGTCTTTCGCTTGTTGTTCTAACCGCTGTTTGGTTTTACGCACCTCCATCATGCCGTCTTCATTTATCACCTGATCGGCTGAAATTTCTTTTCCAACTTCAAACTCGTCTTCATCGGCAAACAAACTTGCTTCACCTTCGTCTTCACTTTCGTTTACCGGTTGTTCCACTTTATGGAATAACTCGAATGTGTAGGAACGCTCTTCGGTGTTTTCTTTTGGAAGCTCCGGAAGTTTCTTTTCTACTTTCTGTTCCTCAGCAGGCGTTTCTTTCAGAATTGGTCTGTCGCCATCGGTTTTAAATTTTAATTCGAGATCAGCATTTTGCTGATTTACCGAATTATCAATTCCACCAAACAAAGAAATCTGCGACTTATCCAGTTCATGAACTTTCTTATCTTCTTTCTTTTTGAGTTTACCTTCGGAAGCAAAACCTGTAGCAATTACCGTTACGCGAATGCGATCGCTCAAATCACTATCCACACCATGACCAAAAATTACTTCTGCTTCATCGCCAGCTTGCTCCTGAATGTATTCTGTTATGGTAGTTAATTCATCCATTTGCAATTCGGCCTCTTCACCCGAAATGATGGAGAGTAGAATTTTCTTGGCGCCCATAATGTCTTTATTATCTAACAATGGTGAAGCCAACGCTTGCTCGGCTGCTTTCATCGCGCGGTTTTCACCACGGGTTTCAGCAGAGCCCATTACAGCTGCACCGGCATTCAACATTACCGTGCGCACATCTTGAAAATCCACATTCACATAGCCAGCCAATGTGATAATTTCTGCGATACCTTTTGCTGCCGTAGTTAATACATTATCTGCTTCACCAAATGCTTTTCCAACAGGAAGGTTACCGTAAATCTCACGCAACTTATCGTTCAGAATTACCAGCACCGTATCGCAGCTTGAGCGAAACGCTTCAATCCCAAGGTCGGCCTGATTCATTTTCTTTTTGCCTTCGAATGAAAACGGAGCCGTAACAATTCCAACGGTAAGAATGTCCATGTCCTTGGCGATCTTGGCTATTACCGGAGCAGCACCCGTTCCTGTTCCGCCACCCATACCGGCTGTAACAAAAACCATTTTGGTGCCCATCAGCATTTCGCGAATCTGCTCTTTACTTTCTATTGCTGCAGCGCGACCTACTTCAGGATTTGCACCACAACCCAAACCTTCAGTGAGGTTAATACCCAGTTGAAGTTTATGTGGTACCGGACTGCTATTAAGTGCCTGCAGATCGGTATTGGCCACCACAAACTCAACATCTTTAATGCCCTGGCGGAACATGTGATTGACTGCATTGCTACCTCCCCCACCAACACCAATTACTTTAATAATTGATTTGTGATGTTTGGGAAGGTCAAATTTGTATCCTGTTATTGGTTCAAACATGACTATTGTGATTTAGTGGTTGTTCAATTTTA
>DPSB01000608.1 GCA_003537495.1 Cytophagales bacterium
ACCGGCCAACCAGCGGGCTTGGCCCAGTACTGATTTACTACCTGATATTGAAGAACCTGCTCCGGAAGTTGGTATGGAACCTTTCTTGTAAAGGCAGGAAATTCTTTCTTAACTATTTCCTGAAGTTTACCTTGAGCCAAAGAGAAACCGATATCAAATTGTTGATTACTGGAGGAATCTAAATCAAGCTCCCACCTGATTTCAAAAACAGCTTCTTGTAAGGGTGCTTTAGGCAGTTTGGGCATCTATCAAAAGTAACGAATAAACTTATCCTTCGGTTAACAGCAAATATAAAAAACGGAATATTAAAATATAAACACCCTGAATACCTAGCTAAAAATCCTTGCCTTCATCAGATCTGTTAAACTAATCGAAAAAGGAAGAACAGAACCTCTGCCTTTTTTATACATTTCAAGTAAACTTACATCCCAGGTGAATTTCTTAAACTCTTCTTCACCCTCACTAATAATATCAAACACCAGATAAAAATTTTGACTTGGGTCTGGGTATTCTCTTTCATCCATTTCTTCCTTTGAGAAGATCCTTGGGCCATCAGACTTGAGTTTGTAAAGCTTGGAGGTTTGTAACCCACCTTCACCATGCAGCAATAAATATTTCGCACCCGTCACTTTAGGATTCAACCTTAAAGATCCTCTGGATGGACCTGTGCGCGCATTGTAAAGTTTATTCTTAGTAATCCAATTTAGGTGATGCTGGTCTTTGTAATAGGCCACTAAAACAAATGTCTCATCAGGAAGAAGCGACCTGTTTTCGCCATAAGCTTCAGGAAGTGATTCCCGGATTTCATTTGAATCTTTATCCTTATGTGTGTCGTAAATCTTGAATGACATTTTTTCCCGCTGCGAAGAACGATTCAAGAAATGTTGGACAACTTCTTCCAGAAATCTTTTTAGTTGCATTGCGCCATCGCTACTTTTTGACGGGCTAATTGCAAAGGCACCCAAGCCGGGCAAGATTTCATGAAATCCTTTCATCCTTTCCGATTCAGTTCCAGGATAAAGAACATAAGCGCCAGCAGTTCTTCTTATTGCATCGCGATAAGTATGCATTTTCAGAATATCTGCACGTTTATATGTTCCCTTTCTCTGCTCAGTTTTCTCAGCACTCAATCCTGTATCTATATTTTCATCTGATCCAGCTTTTTTCTCATTGCCCAGAAAGTCATTCAGGTTTTCAATTTTATACTTCGCATCAAAATGAATGTGGACGATTAGTTCTTCCTCTTCGGCCTTATATTGGTCTATACCCACTGGCCAAATACTTAAGGTGTAGTCCGGTCTTAAATCTCTTGTCCAACTGCCACCTTTGGGATATTCTGTTTTACCTCCAAATGTTTTGTTATAACTAAACTCCACATTTAATTTTCTTGTGCCCAAATCACAAACTCCCTGAACAGGGAGAAACTTACCTTGTCTTAACTGTAAACCAAGACCATCAGCTGTAGGTTTAATTATATCATCAATGCTTTTGGGCTCAATTTTAAATATCTCGTGAACTACCTCCAGTAGTTTAAAGAATAGCCAGTATTCGTAAAGAGTAGCCACATCCCTCTTTCCGCCCGAATACACATCTTCACCTCCATGCCAAACTAGTTTGGCAGCAAGATCAAACATGAGCCATACCCGCAACACTTCTCTATAACCTTCTTTGCGTTGAAGAACAGGACTATTTAATGGCAACGTTGTGAGTCGCGAAATTTCTTTGAAAATGGAGTGACCTAAATACTGCTCAAGCTTTTGCTCTAGTTGTATCGCTTCGGATTTCAATCTTGAACCTTCAGTGGCCTTTTGAATTATATTAGCGCTGAATTCCAAGAAGGAAGTTAAGGCATATTTAATGAAACGATTTTCAGGCGTATCAACTGTTTCCCGCTTTTGTGCAACACGCACTTTGGCAGCGACTGACTTTAGCAAAGGTTTTAACGAGTGATGTTCCGGTAAATCAATTCGATTTGTACCTCCTGCAATTTGCCGTATGGCTGAGCCATTTATCTTTCGAATTGACCTAATGTCTTTTACAATATCAATTTCGCTCCACTTTGTTACGGGTGCGCTCAATATTTTATGGACAGCATCAGCAAACTCTTCAGAATCTATAACTGAATTTATAAAGGCAAATCGCTGATAAAGTGTTTTGGCATTGGTGTTAAAATCGGACTCAAGATAATTTGAAACCGGGGAGCTTTGCTGAAGAAGCAAATCAGTGCACTTCTGCGTGATCTCTTCCAACATTTGGCGATAGTCCTGTCGATAAGTTGTCTTTACAGATTGGACCTCAAGTTTTACTTCTCCGCACTTTTGATCTGAAGATGATTTAAAAACATTAATAGAAAATTGCCCTACAAAAATGTTAGGTGATATTCTGCCGGCACTTTTGTTGACTTTTGAGCGTGTAACTATTTCGGATGGCTCAAGGTAATATCCATCGCTTATCTTGTATTCATAAAAATTACCCTCAATGATCTGGTGCTCTGCCTCACCATTAGCCAATGCTTCGTTTTTATCTATGGTGCTAATTGTTGAGCCTGAAGAACTCTCTCCGTAAATAGTGAGATCAACTACCTCATTATCGATTTTGATTGATATGAGTTGTTTGTTTTCAGCCATGCATCTTATGCTTCTGCATAACTGGTAAAACTGTTTTCAAGTAGTGCACGGTACATCCTTCCTATTTTTTCCATGGATACAGGATATTTGATTTTTTCAGAGGCAATAGTGCTCTCACCATTTTTGATGTAGTCTGCAAATACACTAGAATCATGCAAACACAGTTCGCCTAATTTCTTCAGAACGGGTTCCAGTTTTTTTCTGGAACCATGCACTTTGGGTAGCAGTTTTTGCATGATGGCCGCATCCATAATTTGTGCTTGACTCCAGCCTGGCTCTAGCTTATTAACCACTGCTACGAAGCGATTTATTTCAGAAGCACTTCTGTAACCAAACTCGGCTCCACTCTTTTTTAGCTCCACAAAGAACTTGAGCAATTCGTCCCGCAATTGATCAGTATTTGTAGCTATTAATTCGCTATCGGTTGCCAAGGCAACAAAACTTGCTGCCATGCTGGCCCCCCTCGCACGAAGGCTCTCTAAATCTAATTTGGCATTACTATTCAGATACTGGCGCATTTCAGCTTCGGTAACTCTAAACTCAATCACGTTTGCCCTGTCTAGTACTTTGGGGCTAAACATATATGTCGTTTCATCTATATTAACCGTACCAACAATGAAGAGGTTTTCCGGTAACTTAATGGAAGGCGGAATTCCGTCCCAATCAGATTCCCCGCTATGCAAGGGTATAGCTTCCCCCGATTCCATAGCACTTAGAAAATCAGCAAAGTAGCGTTCTACATGGCTTAGGTTCATTTCATCCAGAATAAGGAAATAGGGTTTGTTTTGATTCTCCGATTTGGAGGCCTTTAAAATTAGAGAGAGAACCCCACTATCGGGTAAAATGTATTTATTATGCTCAAGTGCGTTTGGATAACCAAATAAGGGTTCACGACTTGTCCAGTCGGCACCTACCGGAACAATTTTATACTGATTTTCATTTTCACAAATCCATGTTGCAAAAGCTTGTGCAAGTTTTGTTTTGCCAGAACCTGCAAGCCCAGTTAAGATCAAGAATTTTTTTGTTAGTAACGAACAAACATAGCGAGTTGCTAAAGATTCATTTATTTGGAGACAAGCGCTATCTAAATCTTTTCTGATCTTTAGAATCTCTAGAGGTTGTCTTAAATATAAAACTGTAGAAATTGTCTCAATGCTAAGAATTCTTTTCTTATCA
>DPSB01000318.1 GCA_003537495.1 Cytophagales bacterium
AATAAATGGATTACTTACCGTCTGATCTACCCATTTCAAAGCTTCTTCCAGATTGATTTTTTAGGCTTTGCTTCTGCTGCCGCAGTTGTTGTTTTCTTAGACGAAGCACGTTTTAAGCGAGCCTTGATTTTTTTTCGGTTACGCGAAACCCCGAACGAACCTGCTGTGCGCTTACCTTTTCTTGTTTTTTTATCTCCTCTTCCCATTAAAATTAAATATTTAGAGGGGCAAGTATAGCAAAGGGTTCTTTTACTGCAAAATTTTCTAAACTCTTTCTCACAAATTCAATTGCAAATCTCAGCTATAGGCTAAACAAATCGGGAAAGTTTGAGTTAATTTAGAAAACATAACTAACACCGGTATGGCAAACCCAATTATGATTGAGGCGCTTCGCAGAGCAGCTTCAAAGTTAGCGCACAGCAACGACTATCAGTGGGGCCACATGGGCTTATGCAATTGTGGTTTTCTGGCGCAACAAATTACTGCACTCACTAAGTCTGAGATTCACTCCCGTGCTATGGTAAAACCGGGTGATTGGTCGGAACAACTGAATGACTACTGCCCTACCAGCGGCTTACCTATGGATGAGCTAATCACTGAATTACTGGCCACTGGCTTTACGCGAGAAAACCTGCAGAATCTGGAACGGCTTGCCGACCCCAAGGTACTTCGGCACATGCCCGCCAATCGGCAAAACCCCAAGCACAATGTTAAGCAAGATGTAATTTTATACATGCTCACGTGGGCTGCTTGTCTGGAGAATGAACTTTTGAATGAAATTACCCTACCAGAAATTAGTGTGAGTCTGGTTTAGTTGCTATCGGATACTGAAACAGGAGACAATCTTTGGCCTGAGAGTTTTGATTGGGGAATTTCCACCATTCCTTCAAAACAGCCTCCACAACAAATCCGCACTTTTGTAGCACTCTGGCGGAAGCATGGTTATCAGCATCCACGAAAGAGCCAATCTTAACCACATCGGGTTGAGCGCGTAAAAGTTGTACCAGTTTTTGAGTTACTTCGGTAGCATAGCCGTTATTCCAATGCAACGGCCCCAGTACATAGCCAAGCTGCGTTTTACCATCATCGTTCAAAAACCCGCAGGCACCTATAAGCCGGTTGGTACCTTTAAGCCTGATTGAAAATGAAAAGTCGAGACTTTGTGCCCAGGCTTGTCTGGCATAAAGCAGAAACTGTCGCGTTGCAGTTATGGATTGATGCAACGGCCAGCTTACAAACCGGGTACTTTCGGGTTTACTGGCATACGTATAAAAAATCTCCTCAGCATCAGTAAGTTGAAGCCGGGTTAAAAGAAGGCGGTGCGTTTCAACACGTTCGGGAATAACCATACCTTTACTTAATGGCTAAAGAAAACAATATTGTTCATCAATACTTTAAAAAAGAAATGCCCGATGGCAAAATTCTTTTGCGGGTAAACCCCATTCTATTTAAGGGAACCGAAATTTGGGTAAGTGCAGCGGGCACAGAAATGCGAAACCTTGATTTTGATGCCGACATATTTGAAGACCTGAAGGTTGATGGCTTTGCAGAAGTAAACCCTATGGAATTCAATCTTTACCTATCGGGATTGATGGAATAACCACAACAACAATTAGCAGGTAAATTACATGTTAGCTAATTCAGGTATTTTATTAGTTTTGCAGCGGCAAATCGGCACGACCAGCTCCTGCTGAACTCCCCCAGGGCCGGAAGGCAGCAAGGGTAGGCGGTTGTAGCGGTGCGATGTTCGGTTTGCCACTTTTTTAAATCACTTCTTTACCTGTGGATTTTCTTATTCCACTAATTTTATAACCTCAATCTTTAACCTATTGCCATGAAATTCTTTATCGACACAGCCAATCTTAACGAAATAAAAGAAGCCTACGATTTAGGTGTATTGGATGGAGTAACTACCAATCCATCGCTGATGGCAAAAGAAGGCATAGCCGGGCACGAAAAAGTAAAGGCGCATTACAAAGCCATCTGTAACATTGTGGATAATAACGTAAGTGCAGAGGTAATTGCCACCGACTTTGATGGCATTATTAAAGAAGGATACGAGCTCGCCAAAATTGATGATAAAATTGTGGTGAAAGTGCCGATGATTAAAGACGGTATTAAAGCCATTAAGAAATTTACCAGCGAAGGCATTCGTACCAACTGTACACTCGTATTTTCGCCCGGTCAGGCTATACTGGCCGCTAAAGCTGGCGCGAGTTACCTCTCCCCTTTTGTTGGTCGGTTAGATGATATTTCGCAAGACGGATTGGATTTTATTGCGCAGGTAAGATTGATTTACGACAACTACGCGTTTGATACCGAAATACTGGCAGCCAGTGTACGGCATTCCATGCACTTGATTAAGTGTGCCGAAATAGGAGCCGATGTTGTAACCTGTCCGCTAAATGTTATTACCGGTTTACTCAACCATCCATTAACCGATTCGGGTCTGGCCAAATTTTTGGCTGACCATAAAAAGGCTAATGCATAAAAATTTAAAATTCAAGATTTAAAATTTAGACGCAGCAATTTCAATCTTGAATTCTGAATTTGAATTTTTAAATTAAGCTATGTTTTCAACCGATCCCGTTGTTCGAGTTAGAGAAGCCAGCATCTTTCAGGATCACAACACTGTGCTCAATGAAATCAGCTTCGAAATTGAAAAGGGCGAGTTTACATTTTTGATTGGCCGCACCGGTTCTGGTAAAAGTTCGTTGCTCAAAACGTTGTATGCCGATCTCCCCCTGCGTTTGGGAGACATTAGCGTGGCTGGTTTTAACATTCGTGATATTAAGTCCAGTCAGGTGCCTATGTTAAGGCGCAAAGTGGGCATTATCTTTCAGGATTTCCAATTATTTCCTGATCGTACCGTAGGCGAGAACCTGAACTTTGTAATGAAGGCAACCGGCTGGAAAGACAGTGCCCGCATGAAAAACCGGTTGGCGGAAGTATTGATGCAAGTTGGATTAGGTTCAGTAGAAAAGAAAATGCCGCACCAGCTTTCAGGTGGTGAACAACAACGGGTAGTAATTGCGCGGGCGTTAATCAATGAACCGCTTATTCTGATTGCGGATGAGCCCACGGGAAATTTAGATCCGGAAGTGGCACAAGGCATTCTTAAAATTTTTCAACAGATTAATAAAAGTGGAACGGCTATCTTAATGGCCACCCATAGCTACGGCTTAATCAAACGTTTCCCAGCACGGGTACTAAAATGCGAAGACGCTAAATTACTGGATAGCAACAAAGATAAGTTTGAGTTGAAGAGTGAGGAGGATTTTTAGATCGAAGTATCTTTATCAGCTCTTGCAGCCCGCTTAGATTCTTCCAGCTTATGAATTTG
>DPSB01000374.1 GCA_003537495.1 Cytophagales bacterium
CTTCCGCGATTACTGATCCAAACTTGCAAAAAGGCCTTACAGATCTGAAGCGATTTTACCTCGATAAAGTTACCGATAGCGAAACCCTTAAAATGGTTTTGGAAGATTACCCCGAAGAACGCGAGGCTGGCCGAGCATTATTAAAAGTATTGGGTAAGCAACCACATCATTTGCAAGAAAGTGCGATGATGGAGTTGTTGATTAACAAATTCAATCTCCCTCGCGAAAAACTGGTAACGGTAGAAACTCCCAAACCAATTTTTAAAGACACTTATCGCGTGGCTTTAATCATGCCTTTTCTGGCAGCTACATTAGATCCATCGCCTGTAGTAAAGCGCAATCAGTTTGTGTTGGATATTTACGATGGTGTAAAATTAGCTACCGACTCACTTCGCAAACAAGGCATTAATCTCGAAATACTGGCCTACGATAATGAACGTTCGCCAGATCTTACAAAAAAGATTTGTTCGCAAGAAGAACTGAAAACAGCCGATGTAATTATTGGTCCACTATTTCCGGAAGAAGCAAAGCCGGTTTTAGAATTTTCGCAGACCAATCAGGTTAATGCATTAATCAATCCGGCTTCCAATACCATAGAGTTTGCGCCCCATCCATATTCATTTTTATTTCAGCCAAGCCACGAAACGTTGGGCGTTCGCTCAGCCGAGTGGGTAGCCCAACATGTGCGTAGAAAAAATTGTCTGGTATACTATGGCGAAACCGTAAAAGATTCGGTAGTGGCTTTTGCCTTCATTAAAAAGGCGATTGAATTAGGAGTAAAAGTGGTTTATGCCGAAGAAGTTCGCAAAGAAAATTCGGCCAGTATTCTTACCAATCTTGTTTCTGCAACCGAGCATGACGAATGGAAAAACCCGTTGCAGTTTAAACTCAGAAAAGATAGTCTGGGTAGCATCTTTGTGGCATCCGATAATGAATTGATTTATTCGAAAGTGGTAAACGGAGTAGAAACCAGAGGCGACTCGATTACGGTAATCGGGCAGGAGAGTTGGCTTACCGATACCTCCATCGACTACTCTAAATTTGAACGCACACGGGTTAATCTGGCCGCACCTAACTATCGGGTTGTTAACAGCCCCGCCTATGTGGAGTTTCGTAAAAAGTTTATTCAAAAGCACGGCCTGCTTCCGGGCGAGTATGCCACATTAGGCTATGAAGTTACCATGATGTTGGGTCAGTTTTTCAGTAAGTATGGTGCGCATTTTCTGGAACTTATGCCACCAGGCGAAATCCAACCGGGGCACCTGGGCACGGGTTATCTGCCCTTGCCAGCCCGCGATAATGGGCTCATTCCTTTCATCAGTTTTAAGAAAGGTGCCATTGTTACCTCAGGGCTTGAGTAGGCCGGAGTCGGCTATTTTTGCCAAATCCTTACACCAAAGCACGCATCCAAAAGGCTTTTAATACCTTTGGGCCTACTTGAATCCGCATCTTTTAGTACTTTTAGGATTAACTTATGGTTAAAGTGCGCGCAACAATTATCTGCCTCTTGCTACTTGGTTCGGTTATGGCGTTTAGCCAAACCACCGAAAAGGTAGCCGTTACATTCGATGAGCTTTATGATGAACCGTATTCCATCAATAAACTCTTCATTGCCTTTCAACCGCTTTACGCGGAAATTTTTGCTACCAATGTAAATGCTGGGTATGGAGTGGAAGCTCAATATTTTCATAAGAATAAATTCAATATCAAGGGCCAGTTTCGCAAATCGTATAGTAGCAAGTTTATGGACTTTAACCGCGAGAATGCGTTACGCAACAGCACAGTTTCGCTTGCGCCAGAAATTTTCAACTACTTCGAATTTGGAGGTACATACCACATCAAAGATTTTGATGAAACCTCTACGGCTAAAATCTTTTTGCATCAGAAAAAAATTCCAAGTAGCAGGTGGGCTTCAACAGTGGCTACCTATGCCGAGGTGCCAAGTAAGTTGCGTAAAATTTATGGTGCTCGCCTCGGTACAGTAATCTGGGATGCCACTGCGGATATTAATCGTACGCTTGATAAGCAAGGGTTAAGTTATGCCGATTTGTTAAACAGTGAAGGCAACAGTTTGCCGGAAACGTATGTAGATGGCATTGGGGCAACACAAGACATGCTGGCTTTCTCAAATTTATATTCAACCAATGTTTATGTGGGTGCTTCACTTACGTGGATTAGAAATATTGCTGTAAGCTTCGATCAGTATGACGATGCCGTGGATGATGGCATGTTCAATGTTTACCTCGATGTGCTGTTTGCGCCTTCCATTAAACTTGACCCCATCAGCTACGATGGTTTTGATTATTCTACCGATGCTATCAAATTGAATAAGATAGGCGTGCGGGCCGGGTTTGAAGGCAAATACAATCGCACGCTGGGTTGGTCTTATGGTGGCGAGTTAGGGTACCGTCCTTCATTGGATGGTCGCGGTTTCTTTGCCGTGTTTAAAATTGCGTTTCCGGTTTTCAGTTCCAACCTCGACAATAAAGTCGAAGCTTTCCAAAAGTAACTTTAGGATGATGTCCGACATCCTGATCACGCACATTCACAAATTGGTGCAAGTGCGGGAACAGACACAAGGCGTTGTGAGTGGCGCTGCTATGCGCGTTCTCCCCGAATTAGAAAATGCATTCCTGCTTATCTCTCAAGGTGTGATTACCGATTTTGGGTTGATGGAAAATCTTTCATCCTCTATAAAAGCAGCTACTGTAATCAATGCTTCGGGCAGGTTAGTGTTACCGTCATTTGTAGATTCCCATACCCATCTTGTGTTTGCCGATACCCGTGAAGAAGAGTTTGTAATGAAGTTAAAAGGTGCAACGTATCAGGAAATTGCGGCAGCGGGTGGAGGTATTCTCAACTCGGCCCGCAAACTTCAGCTTGCCAGCGAAGATGAACTGGTTGAAAAGGCCTTAACGCGCGTAGCTGAAATTGTAAGTACGGGTACCGGGGCTGTAGAAATTAAAAGCGGTTATGGTTTAACCACTAAAGATGAATTA
>DPSB01000135.1 GCA_003537495.1 Cytophagales bacterium
CGATTGTTCAGAAGCCCGATAAAACATCTCAAAGATTTTATCGTGATGCTCTGCTGCTATGCCTAAACCATTATCTGCAATTTCAATCCGGGTGGTTTCCCCTTCCGGAAATACCCGTATGGCTACTTCCTGATTTTCTTTCTTTGCATCACAATATTTAAATGCGTTGCCGATAAGATTATGCAAAATAACGCTGAAGCGCGATTTGTCAGTAACAATTTGGTGATCGCGCGGAATTTCTAGGCGCACATAAATCTGTTCCAGGCCTTTGGCAAATTTTAAGTCATCAATAGTTTCCTGAATGGCTTGAAATATAATTACAGGCTCTTTCTTAATAGACTGGCGGGCATTACGCGAAAAATCAATAATCTCTTTTATAAATGCATCCATGTTATGCACCCGGTCTTTCATTAGCGAATAACACTGCTCCAGCTCTTCCGGATTAGTAGTATGCCTGGTAACCTCTATTAATCCAAGTAGCGAACGCAGCGGAGCCCGCAAATCGTGCGAAGCACTGTATACAAACCGATCAAGCTCAGTATTGGTTTTGGCCAATAGTTCATTCTTGGCCATAATTTCTTTTTCGGTTTTGGTATTAATCGCAATTAAAAAATATAACTGTGCTATAACCATCAGCATGGCAATCATAAAATTGATGGCAAAGTTCAGCTTAATATAAGCTTCTGAGTAAACGTATTTGGGTCGTAACGAAATATCACCCCAATACGAAGCAAAAAAAAGTACTACCGAAAAAACAACAAATGCAATTGCCCAATACTTATGGCGATGACCAAAAATAGCAATAGACGACATGGCCGTTACTACAAAAAATATGTATATGCCACTGCGGTATTGATCGTTCGAAGCAAACAAAAACACCAGTAGGTTAATCAACAGCATAAATAAAATACTGGAGAGTTTATGCTTACCCAAGCGGTTTAGATAAAGCGCTATAATGCCAATAAGAATAGCCGAAACATAATAGAGTTCGTTACCTGTTATATCGTTGGCCCAATCTACCAACAGGTAAACAGCTCCTACAAAAATGGAAAGCGCAATCAGATTACCCCTCAAAACTGCATTTTTATAATCGAGCCACGACTCGATGTAGTTCTGCTTACCAATAATCAGGTTTCTAAAACGCTTACCAAACATGGGGTTGTTCGAAAATTCTATGCCAATGTATTTTTAAATTATCACATAAAACATAATCAGAATCACTATTTTTCCTAAACATGATTGCGTTTAAAACTATCGGGCTTGCCATTGCCTTTTCGCCCACTGCCCCGGCCATGCTGGCAGAAGCCCGCAGGCTTGCTATTTATTTTCAGTCTAAGTTGGTATTGATTCACGTGGGCGATCATGGTGCGGAAGAAGAAGCAAAAATGAAAACTTTAATTGCTGATTCTGGACTAAACCAACATGAGGTTATCGTACTGTGGAAATCGGGCGAACCTGTTAAACAAATTCTAACCGCTTGTAAAAGTGAAAAGATTGATTTGCTGATTGCCGGTGCGCTAAAGAAGGAAAACCTGGTGAATCATTACCTCGGCACCATTGCCCGTAAAATTTTACATAAAGCCGATTGTTCCTTGCTTATGATTACCCGGCCATCGTTAGACGAAACTTCTGTTAAGAACATAGTGGTAAACGCAGAAGATAGCCCCTATATTGACCATGCCATATGGGCAGCCTGCCATTGGAATAGTTCAGAATCTTCGTGGATACATATTGTGCGCGAACTAAAATTGCTGGGGCTTGCACTTGCCGCCAACGAACAATGCAACGAACAAGAATACGAGCACCGTAAACAACAGATGCTGCAACAGGAAATAGAAGTGGTGGAGCAAAAGCTGAAAGCCATCCCCAACCAGCAGCATAAAATCAATATTAAAATTGTATCGGGTAAAGCGGGTTTTGAGTTAGCTCGATTTGCTGAACGCAAAGAAGCAGACTTACTTGTATTAGGAGCACCGCCCCGAAAGTTTTCCTTTTTTACGCGCGTATTCCCACACGATCAGGAGTATATTTTTAACGACCTGCCTTGTAATGTGTTAATGGTTCAACCCCGTAAAACAAAATGAACAAACTCAGTCAATATGAGGTAATGAGTTTGCTGATTCAACTCAGCGTTATGCTGTTGTTGGGGCGTTTGTTTGCTGAGGCTGCGCGCAAGATTAAACAACCGGCAGTAATTGGTGAAATCCTGGCTGGTATAATTCTTGGCCCCACTATATTAGGTATGGTTAGTCCCGATTGGTTTCATGGACTCTTTCCCAGCGGATCGTCAGCTTTGGTGTTGGATGGGTTTGTGCAAGTAGCCGTGGTCATGCTCTTATTTATTGCCGGCCTGGAAGTTGACCTGCACATTGTGTTACAGCAAGGAAGGCAAGCATTTTACACCAGCACGTTGGGTCTTATCATTCCCTTCGCCATCGGTTTTATGTTTCCGTATTTCTTTCCCGAATTTTTTGGAAGCACAAACGAAACGCGGCACCTCGCCTACTCCTTATTTATGGGTACCTCTATGGCCATAACAGCCTTGCCTGTTATTGCGCGCATTCTAATGGATCTTGGAATTTTTAAATCGCGCATGGGTATGCTAGTCATTTCATCAGCTATGATAAACGATTTAATTGGCTGGCTAATTTTTTCGGTTGTATTGGGTATGATTGGCAAAGCACAAAACATCTCGTTGTGGAACACCGTGTTACTCACCGTTGGATTTACAGCCGCCATGCTTACCGTTGGGCGTTGGTTGATTAATCGCGGCTTGCCGTGGGTAAACCAGAAGTTAGCCTGGCCTGGCGGATTACTCTCGCTGGCATTGGCGCTTTGTTTTCTGGCCGCAGCATTTACCGAGTACATTGGCATACATGCTGTATTCGGAGCTTTTATTGTTGGCGTTGCACTGGGCGATTCGGAACACCTGAGCGAACGGGCCAAAGAAATTCTACATCAGTTTATCAATAACATTTTTGCTCCGCTGTTTTTTGTGGCCATCGGGTTAAAAGTAAACTTCATTGCAAACTTCGACCTGCTGTTAACGCTGGCCATCATCGCTATTGCCTTTGCGGGAAAAATTATTGGCAGTGGCTGGGGCACCCGCTTGGGCGGATTTAGTTGGCGCGAGTCAATGGCCGCAGCATTTGGTATGAATGCGCGAGGCGCTATGGAAATTATTCTGGGGTTAGTAGCGCTTGAAAACGGATTGATCAACGAAAAGGTGTTCGTATCGCTGGTTATCATGGCCCTTGTTACCAGCATGAGCAGCGGGCCGCTAATGAAATGGATGTTACGGAAATAATCCGCTTTTTATTTCACTGCATTTGATAAAAAATCATTCAGCGGCTTCATTGCTTTTGCCACATCAGCAGCTGCCTTCACAAATTTTTTATCCAGCACTTCTTTATCCGTAAAGTAATGCGATACCACAAAACTTTTGTTTTTGAGAAGGTCAATGTGTGGATGATCTTTCGGATAGCCTTTGGGTGCAGTTTTAAGTTTATCGAATGCATCTAAACCTGAAAAGCATTTTTTGAATTTCTTGTCGTTCAGAATTTTCAAAAAATCTTTGGTGTTGTAATCAATCTCTTGTCGGATTTTAGACAGGTTCTCAGGTATTGGCATATAAAACCCACCGGCAATAAAACTTTTTCCGGGTTCGATGTGAATGTAATAGCCCGGTTCTTGTTCCATCTTTCCGTGGGCCGACATGCCCGCGCCCATATTGGTTTTATACGGACGCTTGTCTTTGCTAAACCGCACATCGCGGTAAATCCGAAATGCCAGCTTGCGTGGATTTAAACCCGCCACACTTTCATCAAACTTTAAAACTTCTTTATGAAAAGCCTCTACAAAATCATCGAACAATGTTTTAGCCTCTATGTATTTAGGTTTATTCTTTTCAAACCACTCGCGGTTGTTGTTTTTGGCGATGGCTTTCAAGAATTTAAGAATAAGTTCTGTGTTCATTGTATTAACCTTCAATAGTCTTGATTTCATACTTCAAGATTTCACGATCGCGTGTTATGATTGTCATCTTATCTACCATGGCTTGTGCAATTAACAATCTATCAAAAGGATCGCGATGGATCGGATCCAGATCGCTGGTCATGAAAATATGTTTTCTGCTAATTGGTAACATTTCAAAATCCTTTTCCGCTTCATCAAAAAAACCTTTTGGGATTTTTAATTTATCCACGGATGCTTTAATCACCATTTCCCAGATAATCGCATCACTGATATAAATTTCATTACCGCTATTTGTTATTATTTGTGAGGCCTCTTTTTTTAGCTTAGAAGGCTCCAGGTACCACCAAAGTAAAATATGAGTATCAAG
>DPSB01000567.1 GCA_003537495.1 Cytophagales bacterium
GGCATCCTTTCGGTCTTCTTTTTATGCAGATAGTTAATGGCTTTATTAATCACAATCCGCTTTAACCACGCGCCAAAAGTTGAGTCGCCCCGGTAAAGGTGCAGGTTACGGAAAGCACTTATAAAAGCCTCCTGCAAAACGTCCTCAGCCTCATCGGTATTGTTCACAATCCGAAAGCCCACGTTGTACATAGAGCGGTTATACAACTTGTAAAGTTGATAATATGCCTCCCGGTCGCCCTGACGGCAACGGTCAATCAACTCGCCATGTATATGTATAGCCTGAACCTCCAAACAAAAACAGTACTGGTGCTAATGACCAGATAACCTATGTAAAGGTTGCACCCTTATTTAACTTTAGCCAGATTTTGCTTGGCCAGTACAAAATCAGGGGCAAGAGCCAAAGCCTGATCGAACAGCTTTTTCGCAGCAACCTTATCGCCCAAATGCTCCAAAACCGCAAGGCCTTTCAGGTTTAACAGGGCCACCGCCATGGGGTATTCTTTAGGCTTGTTGTCAACATCGTTATAGGCTACTTTAAGCGTTTCAACCTCCTTATTGGCAAGTAAAATATCTATTGATGTAATAGCCTCGGTGTTGCGTTTCAAATCATATTGCAGAAAGGCCATTTTATAAAGCATGTTTACATTGTTGCTCAACAGATAAAGGCTTTCATAATTCTGTAACGCGCGGTCTTTCACGCCCATGGCTTCATAACCAATAGCACCAATCTCGAGGGCCGCTACATTTTTAGGATTACGACTCAGTAGTTGTTGCGATACTAACACGGCCGGTACATGCTGTTGATTTTCGTAATAATGATAGGCCAAACTAAGAATCAATGAGTCGTTTTGTGGGTTCTCAATAATCAAATCATACAGCGCACTTTTGGCTACTTCAAAATCGTTCCATTTAACTGCTGTTACATACTTTTTATAAAAGTGCTCTGTTAATGGACTCACACCCGTTTGTTGAGGCTGGGCCTGAGTTTGGGTTTGTGGTTGTGTTTTAGGTTGCTCGGTTTTTGCCGGTTGCTTTTGCGCCCAGGTAGTTAACGATGCACTTAACAGGAACAGGAATACGAACTTTTTCATTGGTTAAAATTATTAATCGATTGGTAAGTTAATTCTTTGATTCTTCATTTATAAACAGGCCGCGTTCACCCGCCAGTTTTAACATTAATTCATATGCTTCTTCGCGCGAGTTCCGGATGGTGCCTTCCAGAATGGCCTCCTTAATGGCTTCCTTGATTTCACCAATTATCGGGCCAGCCGGAATATTGAAAAGTTTAATAATCTCATCTCCGGATATAGGCGGTTGAAATTGACGGATCTGATCGCGGGCTTCCAGGTCGATCATTTTCTGTTGTACTGCTTCAAAATTACGGAGATAGCGTGCTACCTTCTCGTTATTTTTAGATGTGATATCAGCCCGGCATAAGGTCATCAGTGCATCGGCATCTTCACCGGCTTCAAAGAGTAATCTGCGCACAGCTGAATCACTTACTTCTTTTACTAACGCGATGGGCCGCAAGTGCAAGCGTACAAGTTTTTGTACGAAAATCATCTTTTCATTCATGGGTAACTTAAGCCTGCGAAAAATGCCGGGCACCATGCGCGCACCTTTATCTTCATGACCATGAAACGTCCACCCTATTTCTTTGTCAAAACGTTTGGTAGCCGGTTTGGCGATATCGTGTAGAATGGCTGCCCAGCGTAACCATAAATCATCCGAAACCTTCGCTACGTTATCTAACACTTGCAGTGTATGGAAAAAATTATCCTTATGTGCTTTGTTATCTTGATATTCCACTCCATGTAAGGCCACCATTTCAGGGAAAAACTTCTTCAGTAGACCGCTATGAAAAAGTAACTTGAATCCATAAGAAGGCAATTTCGATTCAATGATTTTATTCAACTCGGTGGTGATGCGTTCCATTGAAACGATACTCAGCCGATCTGTATTTTTTGTGATTGCTTCGTAGGTATCGGCTTCAATATCAAACGACAGTTGCGCTGCAAACCGAACGGCACGCAGCATCCGTAAAGGGTCATCCGAAAATGTAATGTTTGGATCAAGTGGAGTTTTGATCAACTTTTCTTCCAAATGTTTTAATCCTCCGAAGGGATCAATCAACGCACCATAACTTTCTACGCTCAAACTGATGGCCATCGCATTAATCGTAAAATCCCTGCGCTGCTGATCTTCCTCCAGCGTTCCATTCTCTACTATTGGCTTACGCGATTCTTTTCGGTAGGATTCCTTTCTCGCGCCAACAAACTCCAATTCACGATCGTGCCATTTGATCATGGCCGTACCAAAATTTTTAAAAACAGTAACGGGCAAGTTTCCAAGACGCCTGGCTACTGCCTGAGCCAGGTCAATTCCATTCCCCAGGCAAACAAAATCGAGATCTTTATTGGGGCGATTTAAAATCAGATCGCGCACATATCCACCTACTACAAAAGCAGGCACATTCAACTCGCTTGCAGCCGCGGCAACTTCACCAAAAATTGAATCCGAGTCGAGATGTGCTTTAAAGTTCATGTAACCTCATCAAAATGAGGTCAAAGGTAATAGATTAACGGGAATCCGCAGGTTAGACCTGTCGGGTCTTCTAAGCTTAGGCATTAAAAACCTGACAGGTCTTTAATCTATTTTTTTATAAACGTAGGGCAAGGAATGAACTTATCCTTCCGCTTTGTCTTTACCTGGGTGGCCATTTGCAGCTTATATTTTATAGCTACTTCATGTGCGCCTCCAGAAATCGGGCCCAACTCCGAAACGGTAAAATCATAGCTGTAACCCAACTCAAGTTTCTCGAATTGAAAGCCCAGAATTACCACCATAGCATCCTGGCTAATGTTGTCTCTCACATTTTGCTGCAGCGGAATACCCCGATACCACACGCCCATCATAATTGGATCATACAAAAAATGCACGCCAACATCAAGCTGATCAAAACGACCTTGCTTCTTGTAAACAAATGAAGGCGCCAAAACAGAAATGTGTTCTTTCTTGAAAGGACCACCATATAGTGGAATGCGTACCCCACCATGAAAACTGGTTTTCATTGGCACTTCTGCTTCCTGATTAATTAAGGAACGATTGGGTGTATTCAAATGACTGGCTGAAAACCCAAACCAGAAATTTTTATTATACGCAAGCACACCAGAATTAAAATCAAAGTATTGTGTGTTTCCTAAATTAAAAAGTGCCTGATCATCGGTAGGTACATTTCCATCCGAATCAAACTGTAGCTGATCGCCAAAGATTAATCTATTCAAATCTATAGACCGAAAGGCATATCCAAAATTTAATCCAGCTGAAACAACCCACTTATTCGAAACATTCCATTTATAGGAATACAAAAAATTAAGTTGTGAAGAACGCATACCCGCAGTGCCGGCCTGATCGACAGTAGCCAAAAAACCAACACCACTATTGTAGTGATTCAAATTTACATCGTACGAAAAGGCGTACGTAACAAAACCACGGGCCGCATTGGGCCACTGGTTACGATAGTTGGCAATAAAACGATGATCTTCGGATGTGCCTGTAAAGGCAGGATTGAGATATAAAGGCGCAGCATAGTATTGCGAAAACTGCGGGTCTTGCGCAAAAAGTTTTGCCGAACAAAAAATTAATATGAAGTAAAGCTTTCTCATCGGATCAGATTAACATCGCCTACACGCACCACCCGTTCACCATTTTCAAAAGAAGCAGCCATCTTATAGATGTAAACATCTTGCTGGCACAACTTGCCCTGGTAGGTTCCATCCCACCCGCGCTCCGGGTCGCGACTTTCAAACAACAACTCTCCCCATCGATTAAAAATCAATAGTTCAAATTCCGTAACACCTCGCATTACAGGCAAGAAAATGTCATTGGTTCCATCGCTATTTCCACCACCACTACCGGTTGAAGATAGATTAGGTGAAAACGCATTTGGGATAAGTACCTGGCCACCTTTCAACACCCGCACGGCATTTTCGCGAATAGTTGAGTCAGAACAATTGAATTGATTGAAGGCTGTTAACTTAATACTGTAAACTCCTTCATCCAGATATTTGTGTTCAGGTTGAAAGGCCGTTGAGGTATTACCATCGCCAAACTCCCATAAATAGGTATTGGCATCAAAACTCAAATTTCGGGTAAACATAATACCCCCCGGAATGTAAACCAGTAATGGTTTAATTTCAAAGTTGGCACGCGGTAATGGAAACACTTCAATAATACCAGCCTTTCCCTCCGTTACAGTTTGCCCGGTAATATTACTTGCCGATAATGAAACTGAATATACACCCGGTTGAAAATATGTGTGTGTAGGGTTAGCCATAGTAGAAGTAGCGCCATCGCCAAAATCCCACAGATAAGAATTAGGATCAGCAAATTGCGAAAGGTTAGTAAACGTTACGGTAAGGGGCATACAACCTTCCGGTGGATTGTAACTGAAATCTACAATAGGTGGAATAGCCAATATCTCAACTTGCTGCGCTTGCGTTTCCACACACACATTATTGGTAACGGTTAACCGAATAGTATAAACACCATACGTGGCATACGTATGCGAAGTAACCGTTGTACTGGTTGAAGTAGTGCCATCACCAAAATCCCACAGGTAAGTCCACGGGCCCGGATTGGTTGTGTTTGTAATGGTTACAGTGGATGCCGGTAACGATTGACTTATCGGTGTAGCCGTAAAACCGGCATTCATATTATCGCGACTCGGTACGGTTATGGATTGACTGGTGAGTGGGCTTACACAATTCGCAAAGTTTTGCGTATCGAGATTAAAACCCACTGCAAGTGCAGGCGAAGCAGCAGGCGGGCGGTTAAACGTGTGTTCAATAAAATCCGCAGCGGTAGTTTGATCCACGATAGGAATTCCGTTTTCATTAATTACCCAATGGTAACTGGTGAGACCTTTCTGCACGGCATCCAATCGCACCGTCATTAGGTTACAATCAAAAACAAGTGTATCAATCGTAAACTGTGAGATCGGTACCGGACTGATACGTATAGTTCGGATAGAATCGCCAAAGCAGCCCGTAGTTAAGGTAGTGCGGAGTTGTACGGAAAAGTTTTTAATAGCTTGGGTGGTATTTGTAAAGACATAACTGAACGCAGGCGTTGTGCCGGTGCTGATGTCATCAATCAAACCGGTGTTATCACTGATTTGCCAGCGGTATTCCGATGGGTTAAGTGATTGGGTTTCCAAATCAACAGAGAAGTTGATAGTTTGAGGCGAGCAGTTATCATTAAACGGAGAGTAGTTGGTAGAAATAAAACCTGAACGTGTACCCGGAAAAACCGTAATGGTTCGCGTGGGCGAAATAGTTTCGCAGCCACCCACGGTAATTACCCGTAGCCGCACTTCAAATACTTTATTCGACAATCCGATGTTTTCAAAATCATGAACAAAAAATGGCGAGAATGTCGGGTCGGTAGGTATTTGGGTACCTATAGGTTGAAATCCAAGTCCACTTAATTCATCGGCCTCCCACACATAACTACCAATTGCAGTGGGTTGAATGGCTGCACCGGTATTATTAAACGTTACCGTGAGAATACTACAACCTGAAGTTACATCAGGAGTAAAAGTGGCGACAGGTAACGGATCCACCACTACCGGAATGATTACTGTTTCAGAACAGGCAGCCTGATTGGTTGTTACCCGCAGCGCAACCTGATACGTACCAGCTGCACCAAGCACCCGATTAAATGTAGTTTGATTATCAAAAGCCGGATCTTTTGTAAATACACCAGTAAAGTTGAAATCCCATTCGCGCAGCACAATCGTTTCTCCATTTATGGATTGTAGTGTGGAAGCCTCTGTAAAAGCTGTTGATTGTCCGGCACAAACTTGTGTGGCAGTAAACACCGGCAAAGGTTTTTCAAACACACGTACTTGCACTTCATCTACCGTTTCGCATGAGGTAACGTTATCGCGCACAATTAATCTTACCCGATAAATACCTCTGTTTAAATACGATTCATCGAACGGACCGAGTGGTACTGCCGAAAATCCGGAAGCTGGTTCTTGCCGCACCAACGTATTGGTGGCATCGTAAAACTCCCAGCGCCATTGCGTGGTGGGTGTTAAACTTCCAACTGATACATCGTTAAACCTTACCGGAAAAGTAGTAAAGGGTGCTACTGCATTCTGACAAAAATCGGGGGTGATTATATTGTTGCTTAAATCAGTAACCTGAATTTGTGCAACCAATGATGGTGAAATGGTAATTACCTTCTCTACAATCGCCACACAATTGCCAGCTGCAAACTGATCGCGAACTGAAAGCCGGATTAGTTTCTGCCCTGAAGTAGGATAAGCAAAAGTAGGATTTCGGTTTGTAGCTGTTGAAAGTGGAGCACCCGTTCCGGTGTTATTATCATAAAACTCCCACGTGTACACAAACGATGCGCCCGCAATGTTTGGCGTTTCATTATCGAAATAAATATTATCGCCTACGCAAAATATAGTTTGAATAGGGCCCGCACTTCCACCTAAGCGTGTGAGGTAATCTGGTTCAGGCGAAGGAACGATTACAATCCGGGCAGTGGTTACTTGTGGAGCATTGTCACCGTTAACCAGATTTCCGTTAACGGGATTGAATGGGTTTAAATCGGTAAGCACATTATCATACGCATTGTATTGATTCCAATTCTTAAGCGTAATCACAAACTCGCGACCTAAATCGGCTGGAGTCGTTACAGGTACCTGTATGGGTAAACTAACTTGCCCTGGAGCCAACACAGGATAGATGGGATTTGTTGCTGGTGCCGGATTGAGGTAAGGAAATCCACCCGGAGTAATACTATTTACCTGCACACCCGGAATCTGGTTGGCCAAAGGGCCGGTGCCATACATCCATTGAATCCAACGCGGTTCGTTATTCTCGCGCGTGGCTCTTGGAAAACAATTCCAGGTACTGTTATCTGTAAATTGAACACTCGCGGCATAACCCTGACAAATACGATACGTGTCTGGCCCAATGGAGACTACATCATTCGTCCAGACAATAACCTGCGTGTTGATGGGCACCACACTACCACGTGGATTACATGCATTTGCTGCATCAATCACTACATCGTACCCACAGTTAACGGACGTATTAGGATATGTATGCGCAATGGTTACGCCTGTTGGGTTTACTTGTGTGATTACTTGTTCGGGTGTACCATCGCCCCAATTAATAAAGTATTGCGTGCCAGGTACCGAACTTAAATAAAGGGTTTGAATATTAACGGTAAATGGAGCACAGCCACGGCTGCTGGTAAGAAATGCAAAGCCCGGCTCCATAATTCCACCACATTGGGCCAGCGCAGCCTTCGAAAAAACAACCAGTAATAATCCTACAAAAGTAAACTTACGCATCATGCTTTAAACCGATAAAATCCGATTTAAAGCCACTAACAGACTTCGTTAATACAAAGAGAAATGTTTAACCGTTGGTAAAAATACAAAACACCTTTGTGCGGTCATTACAACCGATTAATTACTATCCGGCAGGGTAAATGGAAGTTACCGAAGCTTTTTAATTACTCCAGAACGACTTCTTGGTATTGAAGGTAGGACAAGGAATAAGGCGATTACGCTTCTTCACACCACGGTGTAATGGCTTTGCCACAAACTCATACACAATGGAAATTTCATGCGCACCGCCCGAACTGGTTGATAGCTCCGATACCGAGAAATCGTAGCTATAGCCCACTACAATATCTTTCAGGTAAAGACCCAATGTTAAAATCAATGCATCCTGATTTACCGTACCGATTACGTTTTTCTCAAATGGCTTACCGCGATACCAGGCTCCGATAGACACCGGATCGATATGATAGTTTACTCCAAAATCCAATTGACTGATTGGGCCTTGCCTGCGATAAATAAAGGAGGGTGTAAAGTAAGAAGCCCGATCTGATTCGCGTGGGCCATCCATCAGTGTAATTCTTGCTCCACCATGTATGGTTGTCTTCATAGGTATGCGACTTACATCGCCCAGAATGGAAACGTTTGGTGTATTCATGTGCGTGAATGCAGCACCCAACCACAAACTGCGGCTATAAAAAATAAAACCCGATCCGAAATCAAAATACTGTTGATTTCCCAGTTTATTTAATTCCGGATCGAGCGAGATACCATCGTACTCCAAACCATCACCCAGTTTTAATCTGCTTCGATCCAGGCCATTTATTCCGTATCCAAAATACAACCCAGGCGAAAACACTAATTTGTTGGTCAATCGAACTTTGTAGCTATAGTTCAACCCTACTGTAGTAGTTCTCCAGCCCGCAGAACCCATTTTATCGGTGGTCGCGAGAATTCCAAAACCACTTTTAAGTTCATCTACAAAAATATCGTAGCTAGCTGAATACGTTGAGAATGCCTGCGGCAGGTTAGGCCACTGAATGCGATGGTTGATCGCCACTCTTTGCTGGGGAGTTATTCCGGTAAAACCGGGATTCAAATATAATGGCGCCTGATAGTATTGCGAGAACTGCGGATCTTGCGCGAGTAGCTCAGCTCCTATCATTACACCAAACACAATCAATAAAATTTTCTTCATGCCTTTTCAGTTATAGCATTCTGTTTATCTGATCATTGTTACGTCTCCAATTTGTGTAGATCGCTGTCCATCACTCAACCTGATGGTTAGCTTATACACATACACGCCAGCCGGTAAGATTCTACCATTCTTATCGTATCCATCCCAACCAATGTTGGAACTGTTACTTTCAAAAATCAGGTTACCCCAGCGGTCGAAGATCTGCATATTAAATTCTTCGGCACCTTTTACAATTGGCAAGAATACATCGTTGAATGATCCATTGCCACCGGTGCCACCACCACCACTGCCTGCACCTGGCCCTCCTGGGTTAGGTGTAAATGCATTTGGTACCTTCGTTACACCGCCTTGCTTCGCAGTTACTTGTCTTGTTAGCGTATCAGTACATTGTAATCCACCACCATGATCGTTAATGGCCACCAGCTCTACATCATAAACGCCCTCTACCCGATATACATAAACCGGTTCAACTTCATCTGATGTACCGCCATCTCCAAAATCCCACGCATAGTCTGTTGCACCAGTACTAAAGTTGAAGGTGGTCATCTCGGTATCCGGAACGAACACCACATTAGGACGCAAATCAAATGATGCGACAGGATTATCAAAGATCTCAAAGTTGTCGCGTTGCGTATTCGCTACCTGACCTGTTATAGAATTGCGGGTGGTTAGGAATACGGAATACACGCCTGGACTGGTAATGCGGAAAATTGGCAGTGGCGCATTAGAAGTAGCAGCAATTCTTCCATTACTATCCACAACTCGCCATTCCATTAAATCACCGGTAGAGGTATTCTCTGTTACTTCAATGTCAGCCGGGAAGCATGCCCGTAACGGATTTGCTTCAAATGCCGCCACCAAAGGCAACAACTGAATATTAATTGTTTTGCTAAATGTACTTTCGCAACCTAAGCCTGCAGTTTCAGCAGCAATGTTGACCACACGCAGGGTAATATCACGTGGCCCAGGTGTACTATAATCAACTGAGAATGGGCCCGCCCCATTTGCCGTTGCAGGCGTAGCATTCAATCCAAAGTTCCATTCATACCTGAATTGTGTGGGATCAATCGGTGTAGATGTGTTGGTGAAGTTAACCGTTGCATTTCCACCAATAAATGGCGGTACAGTGCCTTCATCAAAGCCTGCCACAATATCACGGTAAACCGTAATTGGTGTAACCACCTCTGGCGTAGGACACAAACCATTGCTTGGTTGATACACCACCTCATAAATTTGTGGATTGTTAGTTGATGTATTTGCAATGCTATAATTAACGGTCGGTGTATTCCGAACATCAATTTCTGTAGTCGTACCCTGTACGCGATAGAACCAACGATGTGTGGTAACACCAAAACTCTGGTTAAAGAATTGAACTGGTTCACCACTGCATATCTCATCTCGGTTTGCAGATACTTCGGTTATAATCCGTGGGAATATAGTTATAGTGCGGGATTGTGTTTTAAAACATTCTCCCGAGAAGAAACCTATTCTGGTTGTGGATAACGTTACCCTATAGTTAACCGATCCATTTGGATTCAGGTTATCAAAAGTATGCGTAATTGTTTGTGTAGGATTTGATGCTACTGCTGTAAACTCGGTATCAGGTGAACCATCAAACCATTGCCACTTGTAGGTAACACCCGCAATCTCATTAAACTGGAAGGTGGCTGTGTATGGACCGCATGAAGATGTAGGGCCCTGCACCGTAAAGTTTGCATCTGTATCGCCAACAGTTAACGTTACAGCTTCTCCAACCGGTGTAAATGAACAACCCAATGCATCTGTTACTGTACCTAATGTATAGGTAGTTGTGGCTGCAGGTGTTACCGGAATAACTTTAAAGTTTCCGGCATTTGTTTCATTAAAGTTGGTTGTACCATCACTATATGAGAAACTAAATGGAGCCTGACCTACAAATTCAAAGATCAAGAACTCGCGGGTGCCTATACAAAGATTATTATCTGCGTTAACCAGTGTAGCCGTTATCTGAGGCGCTACCGTTACAATCAAGATTTTAGGATCGCCTGTACATTGATTTGCCGGAGCAGGACCTGGGCCAATTGGTGTAATGGAGTAAATCAATGAAGCCTGGAAACCGGTTGTGTTTGTAATTGGATAGTTAATCACTGTTCCCGATCCACTCTCCTGTCCTGGTGCTAGTATACCGCTCGGATCATCTACCGTCCACGTAAACGTAGTGCCCACCACGTTGCTCACCAATGGTATGTTAATATTAGTACCATGGCAAACATTAACTGGTGGTGGCGGAAGTGTAAGTATCGGCTTTGGATGAACTACAATCGGAATAATCAATGCCGGACCGTTGCAACCATTTGCCCGTGGAGTTACAGTATAGGTAACTGTTTGCGCTGAGTTAGTTGTATTGAACAGCGTCTGGAAGATTAGATTGCCAGCTCCATTGCTTGCACCTGCTATACCAACCGGTGCCGATACAGTCCAGAAAGCGACAGTATTTGCTACATCAGGTGTAAGGGTTATATCTACCAACCCTCCACTACAAATATCGGCTTGCGCACTTGGTGTAATGGTTGGTAAAGGATCTACCGAAACTGTAACCACAACATTATCACCCTGACAACCCAAACCACCTGCAGTTTGAGGTCTGAAGGTATACGTTACCGTTTGTGTTATTGTGGTTGGATTATCCAAAACATCCGCAAGTGACGAGCCAGGAGTAAAGATGGTATTGTCAGCAGACATACCGGTTACACCGCCAGTTGCTACGGCACTTAACAATTGGAACTCAGTCGTTCCAACAGAAGGCACGGTGGCACTGTTTAAGGTAACATTAGTAGCTAAACCTTCGCAGCGGGTTTGAATAAGCGGAGAGGCAACCAGTTTAGGTTTAGGCTCAACCGTTACTACAACCTGCACGGCTGGAGGTAAACTTGAACAACCGCCACCGTTTTTCGCACCGTTGGCCACTGCTGTTATAGAATAGGTAACTGTTGCCGGTGCATTTGAATTATTAACAAGTGCATCGGTGATTTTATAGTTCTCCGGTAAGTTGCTCAGCACAGGTACAAATCCGCTGATCTGTCCGCCTACCGAAGATACCGCTGTGTAATTAAATGTAATTACACCGGCAGTTGGATTAGTAGGTGAGATTAAGTCAATATCGGTTGTGCCATTACTACAAATTA
>DPSB01000605.1 GCA_003537495.1 Cytophagales bacterium
AATTCCCAAACAGCATAAAGAAGAACTTCATAAGTACATTACCGGTCTGGTTAAAAAACGAAGCGCTACACTACTTGCCGTTCATTGTATGCCCGACCATGTGCATCTTTTTGTAGGCTTCAAACCCATATTATCCACAGCTGATTTCATCAAAGAAATAAAAGTTGAAAGCAATGAATTCATTCAGGCAAAAAACTGGACACCTGGAAAATTTGCCTGGCAGTCCGGCTATGGTGTGTTCTCCTATTCAAGATCACAAATCGATTCTGTAATTCGGTATATCAATAATCAGGAGGCCCACCATCGCAAACAAACCTTTCACGCAGAATATCTCGAACTCTTGAAAAAATTCGAAGTTGATTTCGATGAAAAGTACCTGTTCGAATTTCTGGATTGATTTGCCCACTTGCATATTCTTTTTACTTTTGTAAAACATTCTGTCCCAGCGTGATTCGAAAATTTTTTCCGCTAGACAAAAACTACCTGCTTGAAGAAGCCCAGATGCAATCTCGGCAACACCTGCTTGTACACCTTGTCGACACCGTAAAATCCTTTTACCTGCACAAGCATAACCCGTTGGGGTTGGACGATGACTTTACACTGCTTATCAAAAGCTTTCATCTTAAAAACCTGAAGCCACTCGAAAGTTTTTATCAGAACCTGGCAGCCGTATATCGCTACAAGCATGGCGAAACCCAACTTGAGTTTGTGTGGGACGGTCGTGAACACCTTGAAAAATATAAAAGCGAATGGGGGACAGCATTCAGTAAATGGACTACCCGTTTTTGCGCACACGAATTGTTTCTGCAAGCGGTGCTGGACTTAACCGTATTCCTTCCTGAAAACCGTCACGCGGCCCTTGCCGAAAATAAAATGAATCATTTCATCCTCCAGCATTTTGATATGCGCCTTCACAAAAGCAAAGGCCTGGTGGCTATGAAGGTGGCTTGAGCGATTAACACAAAACCGGTTTGATTCCTGTTCGATAATCACTAATTTATCCGGTCTTTAATCTCAAACCTATGAAGCGACCCGCATTCTACCTTTACTCTGCAATTGCCGTTGCCATTGTGCTGGCTTTAAGTTATTTCTGGATCAACGCACTGTACCTGTTTATCCTGGTTGGCCCAATCATTTTTATTGGTATTCAGGATATTTTACAACCGCGGCAATCCATTCGTATAAACTTTCCGGTGTTGGGGCGCTTACGGTATGTGTTTGAAGACTTACGACCAAAAATTCAACAATACTTTGTTGAGAGCGATACCGATGGTGCACCTATCAATCGCAACGAACGCTCTGTTATTTACCAGCGCGCTAAAAAACAAACCGATACCATTCCCTTCGGAACTCAACTGAATGTTTATGCCGAAGGCTACGAGTGGATGACGCACTCCATCGTGCCCAAAGATTTTCATAAACTGGATCACAACCCACGGGTGCGCGTTGGTGGAAAGGAATGCAAGCAACCGTATGATATGAGTGTGCTGAACATTAGCGCCATGAGTTTCGGATCGCTGAGTAAAAATGCAGTGCTATCGTTAAACGGTGGTGCAAAAATTGGTGGCTTTGCACACAACACAGGCGAAGGCGGCATCAGTCCTTACCACCTGCAACCAGGTGGCGATTTAGTGTGGCAGATTGGTACCGGCTACTTTGGTGCCCGCGATGATAATGGAAACTTCAGCGATGAAACCTTTAAACAAAATGTAGCGCATGCCAATGTAAAAATGGTGGAGATAAAACTATCGCAAGGGGCAAAGCCTGGCCATGGTGGAATTTTGCCGGCTAAGAAAAATACACCCGAGATTGCAGCTATCCGGCATGTTAAAGCTGGTACTACTGTTTTCTCGCCTCCGTTTCACAGTGCCTTCAGCACACCCATCGAATTAATTCAATTTGTAAAAAGATTGCGCGACCTATCCGGTGGTAAGCCAGTTGGTTTTAAACTTTGCATTGGTCGCAAGGGCGAATTTCTTTCCATCTGCAAAGCCATGGTGCAACTTAACATCTACCCCGACTTTATTACAATTGATGGTGGCGAAGGTGGTACCGGTGCTGCTCCACCCGAGTTCTCTAACTCAGTAGGTATGCCCATGTTAGATGCACTCGCTTTCGCGGATAATGCCTTGCGTGGTTTTGGTATTCGTAAAGAAATGCGACTCATTGCCTCCGGAAGAATCTTAACCGGCTTTCATATACTGCGAGCGATGGCCCTTGGTGCCGATACTTGTAATTGCGCGCGGGCGATGATGATGGCCCTCGGTTGTATTCAGGCATTGGAATGCCACAAAAATACTTGCCCTACAGGAGTAGCCACACAAGACCCTTATTATATGAAAGGATTAGTGGTAGAAGATAAAACTGTGCGCGTGGCCAATTACCATAAACATACGGTTGAAAGTTTTGTAGAATTGATGGGGGCAGCGGGGTTAGATCATCCAGACCAGATTAACCGCACGCATGTGTACAGGCGCGTGTTTATGAACCTGGTTAAAACCTACGAAGAAATTTATCCTACCCTACCCGATGGTTGCTTGCTAACCGATAGCGATATTCCTTTTGATTATGATGATTATATGAAACGCGCTTCGGCAGAGAGTTTTGAGGTGGCGTTGTGATTTGTAAATTGATAAGACTTTAGTTGAGAATCAATCTATTGAGCAGCATAAAAATCGATCACTACTTACATTGGGTTAATACTATTAAACAAGTTAAATGAAAAAGCGACAAGCTGAAAACATTTCAGAAGTACAAAAAGGATTTGTTGGCCTGATAATAATTTCAATAATTGTGGCAATA
>DPSB01000404.1 GCA_003537495.1 Cytophagales bacterium
CAAACTGAAGCTAAACCAGAACCCGTTTCGGCTACATTTAAAGGAAGCCGACTTGTCAACGGCCAAACGATTGAAACACGACACAAAGGCGAACTGGAATTTATTTTTGCACATCGCTTTGGTGCTGTGAATGGTGGCGCATACGAATTGTTCGGACTCGATCAGGCTTTTGTACGGATTGGGTTAGAGTATGGATTTACAGATAAACTCAGTGCGGGTTTTGGTCGTAATTCGGTTGATAAAACGATGGATGCTTATCTGCGGTACAAGTTAATTAGCCAAAAACAAAATGGTATGCCCGTAACTATTACGGTCTTTACAAATGCTGCGGTACGTGTCTCACCCCGAAAGGCAGATGCTACCTACGATATAACATTAGAAGACCGTATGTCGTACACCACACAGTTTTTGATTGCCCGCAAGTTTACACCGGCACTTTCATTACAAGTAATGCCCACGCTGGTTCATCGCAACACTGTTGATCAAAGTCGGGAGAAGAACGATCAATTTGCATTAGGGTTTGGTGGCAGGTTAAAGGTATCGCGTAGTGTATCTCTCAACTCAGAGTATTACTATCGACTTGGTGTTCCAGCGGCCAATCAATATTACAACGCACTTGGTTTTGGTATTGATATTGAAACCGGTGGCCATGTTTTTCAATTGGTGCTTACCAACACCCGTGGCTTAACCGAGCGCGCTTTTCTAACTGAAACAGGTGGCAATTTTTTTGATGGTGATATTCATTTGGGATTTAATGTAACGCGGTCGTTTCAGGTGAAGAAGAAGTAACGCCCTGGGTTTTTAAGGGCGAATAGATCAAACTCTTGATTTACCCCTTCACTTTTTTAGCTTTGCGGTTTACTTAAAACCGTTCGCCTCAAGTTGCTGCTTGCCTCCATTCTTGTTTACCTGTTACTCACCGTCCTCATCGGGTATTGGGCATCGCGCAAAGTGCGCACCGCGGGCGATTTTATGCTGGCTGGCAGAAGTTTGCCTTTGTTCCTTAGTTCATCAGCATTATTCGCCACCTGGTTTGGCTCCGAAACCGTTTTCGGTGCATCTTCGGAGTTTCTGAAAGGCGGACTCTACAACGTAATCGAAGATCCGTTTGGGGCCGCGTTATGTTTGGTGTTGTTCGGGTTATTCTTTGCCCGCAAACTGTATAACATGAATCTGCTCACGTTGGGCGATTTCTTTAAAGTGCGTTATGGCAAACGCCTCGAACTGGTAGCCGGAGTTTTCATTGTGCCTTCGTATGTTGGCTACATTGCTGCGCAGTTAGTGGCAATGGGTTTAATTCTGAATGTGGTTACCGGCATGGCCATCTGGCAAGGAGTGGTGGCCTCGGCCGTGGTGGTAACATTCTATACCTACATAGGTGGAATGTGGGCCATCTCCATTACCGATTTTGTTCAGAGCATTATCATCATCGGTGGTTTATTGGTGTTGGCTATTATCCTTTCGGGAAAGGCTGGCGGAGTAACGACTGTACTAAATAATGTTCAACCCGACACATTTCGGTTTTTTCCAGAAGCGTCAGCTACGGAAATTATAACGTGGCTTGCTGCATGGTCGGTACTCGGGCTTGGTTCTATTCCATCGCAAGATGTTTTTCAACGTGTGATGTCATCCAATTCGGTAAACACTGCCGTGCGCTCCAGCTTTATTGCTGCCGGGCTGTACTTAACGGTTGCCATGTTACCGTTGTTCATCAGTTTGTGCGTGCGTCATCTTTACCCCGAGTTTACACAAGGCGATACGCAATTGGCATTACCAAGTATGGTGTTGGCACATGCTACCATGCCCGTGCAGATTTTATTTTTTGGATCCTTGCTTTCCGCTATTATGAGTACAACCAGTTCGGCCATTCTGGCTCCGGCCGCAATTTTCTCAGAGAATCTGGTAAAGCCATTAGCTAAACACCGCCTTACCGATAAACATTTTCTGGCCATTACCCGGTTTGCTGTTTTAGGATTTGCTTCCATTGCTACGGTGATGGCCTGCTTGCGATCAAATATTTACGAGTTAGTTGGCGAATCGTCTATACTTAGTCTGGTATCTTTGTTTGTGCCTATGGTTTTGGGATTGTATTGGAAAAGAGCGTCTTCAATGGGGGCACTGCTAGCCATGATAACCGGCATACTTACCTGGCTAATTGCTAAGCAGGTAGCGTTAGCCGTACCGGAGTTGGTTCCGGCCGTAGCGGTAAGTTTTGTAAGTATGGTTGTAGGTAGTTTGATTTGGAAAAACAAAGTAAGTTCAGATGATAAAAGTTGAAATCAATCGTGTTGATGCTGACTTCCGGATGGAAGCAGTTAACGACAAAGGCAATAGTATAATTATGGATGCTGGTGAATCCGATGGTGGTCATGATTCTGGCTTTCGTCCGATGCAGTTGTTGCTGGCCGCTTTAGGAGGATGCAGTGCTATTGACCTGATTGCCATTCTGCGCAAGCAACGCGAACCCCTTAACGATGTAAAGATTACCGTTACCGGTGAACGCGAAGCTGGAGTAGTACCTGCGCTTTATACCGAAGCCCACATTCATTTTAAATTGTTTGGAGCTGTTAATCGCGACAAAGCAGAAAGGGCCGTGGCATTATCAGTTGATAAGTATTGTTCGGTAGCTAAAACCTTAGAGAAGACTGCCAAAGTCACCTACAGTTTTGAAATCATTGCCTGATGAAAAAGAAGAATTTTGAAACCAGCGCCATTCGCACCCAGTCTTCGCGTACCGGCAATCGCGAGCACTCGGTACCCTTGTACTTAACTTCCAGTTTTGTATTTGAAGATGCCGAGCAGGCACGCGCACTTTTTGCCGATGAAATCCCCGGTAATATTTATACTCGCTTTTCCAATCCCAACAATAACGAGTTGATTGAAAAACTTTGTTTGTTGGAAGGCACCGAAGATGGAATTGCTACTGCATCGGGTATGGCCGCTATGTATAGCAGTATGGCTGCGTTGTTGAAAGCCGGAGATCATGTGCTGGCTTCACGCTCGGTGTTTGGTTCTACACACCAGATTTTAAATACATTGTTTCCGAGATTCAACATCAGTTCTACTTATGCCGATATTGCTGATCCTGCTTCGTGGGAAAGTAAGATACAGCCTAACACAAAAATGATTTTTGTAGAAACACCCTCTAATCCGGCATTGGATATTATTGATCTGGAGTGGTTGGGTAAGTTGGCGCAAAAGCATAATCTGATTTTAAACGTTGATAATTGTTTTGCTACTCCGTATTTGCAAAACCCTGCGCAATGGGGTGCGCATTTAGTAACACATTCAGCTACCAAGTTTATTGATGGCCAGGGCCGTGTGATTGCCGGTGCAGTACTTGGTAAAAAAGAGTTAATTAAAGAAGTGCGCTTTTTCGCGCGACATACCGGGCCCGCGCTTTCACCTTTTAATGCATGGGTGCTTTCAAAAAGTCTGGAGACGCTTGCTGTACGGATGGATCGCCATTGTGCACAGGCACACGAGCTGGCAAAATTTCTGGAGCAACATCCTGATGTGGAACGCGTGAAATATCCGTTCTTAGAATCGCATCCACAACATACATTGGCTAAAAAGCAAATGCGGTTGGGTGGGGGTGTGGTTACGTTTGAAATCAAAGGCGGCCTCGAGCGTGGCCGTAAATTTCTGAACTCATTAAAAATGCTTTCGCATTCGGCCAACCTGGGCGACACGCGAAGCATTGCCACACATCCGGCTTCTACCACACACTCTAAACTTACCGATGCCGAGCGTTTGGCAGTTGGTATTACGCCAGGCCTTGTTCGCATTTCAGTTGGCCTCGAAACCTATTCCGATATTCAAGCGGATGTAGCCCAGGCAATTGAAGCGAGTAGAGGATAGGATGAGCAGTAGTTTTTTGCTTAACTACTACAATCCCTTTGGCAGTTTCGTGGATTTGGCGGCAGCCGTTTCAAAGTAAAACGCTACTGTGCCATTGCTTTCACGTTCGGTGGCGCGGTTGTATTCCAGTATCAACGCATTGGTTTCATTGCCTTGCAGGTATTCGATGCGAAAGGTGTAGGTGTTCTTTTCAAGTTTTCGTTAGATTGATTTTACAGACTTGCCCCAACTCTCTTTAATGTTCTGCACCTGCGTTTCACTCATGCCACCCAGTTTTACAGGGCCACCCACTACACTCCACTCTTCATTTTTGCCCTGCACAGGAGTAAGCGTAAGTTGGTTTCCGTTAAGCGTGTATGTACCACTTTCGTATTTCAGAATGTTTAACTCGGTGTAAGCCGAAGCACCAATATATACGAAACGATAGGTGCCATTGCTATTGAACACATATTGATGAACTTCATGGCCACCCGTATGGTAACTCATCACACCGCCAGGGTACTTTTCATACGATTTCGCTTCCCAAATTTTTCCGGTAAGCGGAGCGTTGATTTCTTTAGCTGCCGATGTATTGCTTGCCAGAGATGGAGTGTTGGTTGTCGGAGGTGTAAAGCCCGGTGGATTATCGATTAATGATTTATCTATTGCTCGTGTATTATACGAAGCAGTATTGTTTTCTTGTTTACCCTCGCGTTGCGTTTCCTTAGGTGATCGTAACAAGAGTGTTAGTTCCGAATATTCCTTGAACTCAAACGAGTAGGTAACGGGGCGCACGGCAACACAGAAGCAAACAGGCTGTATGCACTTCGTGATGGAGAAGCACTCTATAATTTCCTACTTCGTAAACAAGGCAGACTTTGCAGCGGTTGTTTCAAAGAAACAACTTTGATTGTTTTGTCCGGGGCTGCCTTCTCGCTGTGTATCTTGTGTATGTTTTAGGCATAATGCATTGGCTTCATTTCCTTGCCAATATTCTATGGTAAAGGAGTAGGTTATTTTTTCTAATTTTCGTGAGCTTGTCTTCACTAGTTTTATTCTTTTTTCCAGCGTATTCCTTTTAGTTTCTGCACTCATGCCATTATTAATATTGCCTACACTCCATTCTTCGTTTGTACCTTTTAGCGGTGTAATGGTAAGCTGATTGCCATTTACAGAGTAAGTGCCGCTTTCGTACTGCAATACATTTGCAGGGTTGGTTGCAACGGCTGATGCGGCATTATATACAAATTGGTAGGTGCCGTCTGTGTTAAATTTATATTGATAAATCCAGAAACCACCGGTATGGAAACCACTCATACTGCCATAGGAAGCTCCATGCTTTTCCAATGTCTGAGCTTCCCATATTTTTCCTGCGATGGGAGCGTTGATTTCCGCGCCTGTCGATTTGCTGCTCGCTTGAGGTGGAGCAGCTTGCTGAACTTTAAATCCGGGTGGATTATCGATCAATGATTTATCCGTTGCTCTTGTAGTATAAGAAGCAGTATTGTTTTCTTGTTGACCTTCGCGTTGCGTTTCATTGGGTGATCGTAACAAGAGTGTTAGTTCCGAATATTCCTTGAACTCAAACGAGTAGGTAACGGGCTCCAGCTTCCAGCTACTAGACTTAACTAATTTTCCCCATTCACTTGTTCTTCCGCTGGGTGCTTTACTCCACCATTCGCCTTTACCGCTTTTGGGTGAAATTGTAAGTTGATTTCCATTAACGGAGTAAGTACCTGTTTCATACACAAACAGAATGTCTTTTACATGTACCATCCAATTCTTTGTGCGAAATGTATAGGTGCCATCGGCATGAAACAAATACTCTCTTCGCATGTACCCGCCACTGTATTGGGCATAACCATTGAAATAGCCGCTTACTTCCGAATTGTAATAAACCCACAAACCTACTATGGATGAGTTGTTGCTATTGTTGTTGGCGGACGGGTTGTTCGTGGTTGTTGTGTTGGATGTCATTTTTTTTAACTCCAACGAATTGATAAACGTGAGCAAATCGTTTTGATACTGTTGCGTGTTGGTCATTAACACGGCAGCAACAGTTTGATCATAACCCGTGGCGGTAATCAATGTGGCCAATCCCTTTACGTTTCCATCAACATAATTTCCGTTACCGGAATGAATTTCCCAACCACTATCATGTTCAGGTTTTATTTTAACGGGTTGAGTAATCGAGTTCACTGTATTTACCAACAACGATTTCCACTGGTTACTAAAATCATTTTCGGCCGAACCGGAAGAAGGCATTCCTTTGGTAACAATAGCAATGGCATAGCCACCGGTTTTGTTGTCGGTGATAAACAATTGCACACCACCATCCACTTGTTGTGTTTGCCAGCCATTGGGCACGGTGTACGAAACGATGTCGTAGGTTTGTTTTTGGGCAAGGCTGTTAAAACTTAGAAAGAGGATTGCAAAAAAAAGCAATGGGGGATTGAACAGTTTCATAGCTTTAAAACTTTATGCAGTAAAAATACATTGCTGTGATGTTGATGGGTATCGTTTAAAAGGATGATTTTTTTACTTCATTTTGTAAGCGCCTCTTAGTGTAACACCGTAAATAGCACCATCACGGTCAATAGTCCAGACGGGGTAACCACCTCTTGGCGATTCTATATTCCAAGGAGAATTGATATCATACTGAAAAAATTTATCCGGCAGGCTTGTTGTCCACAGTAATGTTCCTGTTTCTCCATCAAAGCCCTGCATCCTGGTATCTTTCCATTCATTTTTTTCGTCAACAATTCTTTCGCCTACGTAAAATGCTCCGCCAGACGAACACAATAAAGCGGCATTGGTAGAGATACTTCTTTTCCATACAAGGCTACCATCTGTTGTGCTATAACCCCATATTGCTTTTTCCTTGCCTGTTTGCACTTCAGTTACCACAATGCTTCCGGCACCTACACGATTTATAATTTGTTGTTTGGGATGTGCTTTGGTTGTCCATAAAATTTTACCCGTTTTTTTATCAAAGGCTCTTAACCCTTCGCCATAAGGATTTGTAGTAGAACTTACAGGGCCATTAAGCCCCTGCACTTTAATAATTACTTTGTGATCAATAATCATGGGGATTCCGTCATCAGATTTGTAAGCACCTTTGTTATTCTTTTCTGTAATGGGCTGATCGGTATGCCGCCACAATGTTATGCCACTCGTTAAATCTATAGCATGTAATTGCCGGGTGGGCGGGTCGGTTTGTTCTTTGCTTCTTGCAGATAAAAATAACACACCACCTTCTGATGCACCTGCACTAAAAGTGGGCTTGTAATGCGGGTCTAATTTATCGGGCATGGCAAGTCGGAAATTGGTATTTTCCCAAACCACTTTATCAAGATTAGTATTTAAGCCACTTAGTGTACTGTAGCCTTTTGAGGGGGATTGTGTTACAGCGGTAAAAACAGTTCCATAATTTCTGATGGGAGCTCTGGGTTTTACCATATCTAATGAACGAACAATTTTACCAGTATTCAAAT
>DPSB01000313.1:0-2301 GCA_003537495.1 Cytophagales bacterium
ATCTGGTTTGCATCGGTAATGTAACTGAAGTTTTTAATGCGAAAGCCCAACACAGGTAATTGATAATGTAAAACGGGTAGCGGTAAAATTTTTGTTGAACCAATGGAAAACGGTTCGTGATTAATTTCGTACAGTTTTAATTGCGGAATACCCTTATACTTATTCTTTTCGAATGCGTAATAAAATTCAGTTTTGAGTTGGGCTAGCACATCTCCATTTCCATAAACTGGCATATCACCCTTTTGCAAATAATTGTAAGCCCTCACATCATCCAACCCGGCAATGTGATCTTTGTGGCTATGGGTAAATAAAACGGCATCAAGTTTATTAATTCGTTCACGCAACATCTGCTGGCGGAAGTCTGGCCCGGTATCCACCACTAAACTTAATTCATCAACTTGAATGTGGATGGAAGAGCGCAATCGCTTATCGCGATAATCAAGTGATTGGCAAACCTCGCATGAGCACCCGATTACGGGTACACCTTGTGAAGTTCCGGTTCCGAGAAAGGTTATTTTCAAAATGAACTTAAAACTTGAATGAACGCTTAAGCAACAGTGAACTAACTTTATTTTGTTGCCGCTTAAACTCCTGATATTTGCCTTTTATCAGGTGGAAGCCAATGGCTTCACCTGTTTCAGGATCAACCACCCAATATTCCATTACACCTGCTTTTTCGTAAGCATCTTTTTTCTTGGTGAGGTCTAATTTTTTGGTTCCGGTAGATAGAATTTCAATCACCAGATCTGGGGCGCCATAAATGCCGTCTCTTTTTAAGATGCTTTCATTTTGTGTTGAGACAAAAACCACATCAGGTTGAAATACATTCGTCTTGGAAAGATAAACATCCAAAGGTGCAACAAAGGCTTTCCCTAATTTCTTTTTAAGAACGTGCGAATAGATTCTACTAAACAGTCCTCCGATTGCACTTTGATGATTTAAAGTTGGTGATGGCGACATATATAGACTATTATCAATTATTTCTGCACAAGTTCCTTCCGGGAGCATTTTAAATACTTCCAGTAGTGTTCGTGGTGGATTTAAAACCGCTTCTTGCATAGTCTTTATATTCAAGTTACCTATTCACTTTTTACTTCGGTCGCATGCAGTTCTTCGTAAAGTTTTTTACTCTTTTCAGAAAACCGTGTGGGGTCAAGCTCTAGATTTTTTAGAATATCCAGCAAGGCATTTATTTTACCTTCAACCGTAAAGAACTTGTTCACAATCATGATCTTCTGTTCTTTTAGCAGGCAATAACCCGATTTGAAATTTCCCTTTTCATACCGAAGAATATAATCCGATTCGGCAATCAGGTCTTCCAGTTTGGTTAAAAATTGATTGGTGTACTTAATCATTCGTAGTGGCGAATTTTAGTCCGAAAGATAAGGCTTAAATTTCGATTTTGCGATTTACGATTTTGGTTGGTGTATTCAATAGTAATTCGTAATTCGAAATTCGGTAATGAAATCAACGAAAAGACTAATTGTTATTGTAGGCCCCACGGCTGTGGGTAAAACCGCGCTGGCCATACGGTTGGCGCAACAGCTTCAAACTGAGATTATTTCAGCCGACTCGCGCCAGATTTACCGCGAGTTGGAAATAGGTACTGCCAAACCCAGTCAGGCTGAACTTGAGCAAGTGCCGCACCATTTTATAAACACCCATTCCATAAATGAAGACTACGATGCCGGGGCATATGGTCGCGAGGCACTTTCTCTGATCAATTCTTTATTTCAGCGATATAACAATCTCATTCTTTGTGGAGGTTCTGGGTTGTATATAAAAGCTGTGCTGGAAGGTTTTGATGAAATGCCATCCATACCGGAAGGCTTGCGAGATCTGATTATTAAAGAGTATGAAGCAAACGGATTAACCTGGTTGCAAGCCCAGGTAAAGCAAGTTGATCCGGATTATTTTGAAGTAGTAGATATTCAAAATCCACATCGGTTAATCCGAGCATTAGAGTTGCACAGGGCCTGGCAAAAACCGATGCATGAATTGCGCCAACGAAAGAAACTGGAGCACTCATTTCAGATTGTAAAAATTGGTCTGGAGTTAGAGCGCGAAGAACTTTATAACCGAATTGATACACGGATGGATGCCATGATTGAGCAAGGTTTGTTTGAAGAAGCTGAAAAATTTTACCCGTATCGAAATCTGAATGCATTGCAAACAGTTGGTTACCGTGAAATTTTTGGGTTTATGGATGGGCTTTATGATAAAGCGGAAGCCGTTAGATTGCTAAAACGAAACTCAAGGCATTATGCCAAGCGGCAACTAACGTGGTTTAAAAAGGATCCA
>DPSB01000313.1:2524-2993 GCA_003537495.1 Cytophagales bacterium
CCAGACACCAAATGGTTTAAACCCGAAAAGATTTTTGAAATTAATTCTCAACTGGGAATAAAAAATTAATGTAAGCTTTGCCGATTGGCTACTGCTTACTGCCTACTTTTACCAGTTATGAAAAAGCGTGTGCTCATCATTACGTACTATTGGCCGCCTTCCGGAGGAAGTGGGGTGCAGCGTTGGCTTAAGTTTGTGAAGTATTTGTCTCAACAGGGTTGGGAGCCTTATGTATTTACGCCTGAAAATCCACATTTTGCAATTCAGGATAGCTCACTGTTAAAAGATGTTCCACCTCAAGTAGAAATAATCCGGTTTCCGATCTGGGAACCGTATCAAACGTTTAACCGACTTACCTCAATTTTTTCTGGTAAGAAAATGCAACAAGTTGACTTTGTTGGTACCGGTAAGAAAACGCTCCTTCAGAAATTTGGGATGTGGGTACGCGGAAATTTTTTTATTCCCGATG
>DPSB01000478.1:0-198 GCA_003537495.1 Cytophagales bacterium
AAAACCCACGCACCATTCACGATTTTGGTGGTTTCCCCAAAGCGCTTTTTGATGTTCAATATCCTGCACCGGGAAGTCCGGAGTTGGCACAGGAAACCAAAAACACGGTTAAGAAAACTGAGATAGGATTGGATCATGCATGGGGATTGGATCATGGTGCATGGAGTGTGGTAAAGCATTTATATCCGAATGCCGATG
>DPSB01000478.1:456-3999 GCA_003537495.1 Cytophagales bacterium
CATTTATATCCGAATGCCGATGTACCTGTTATTCAAATGAGCATCGATCATTTTCAAACACCCCAGTATCATTATGAACTCGCCAAAGAGTTGGCATCGCTACGAAAGAAAGGCGTGCTGATTATTGGCAGTGGTAACATGGTTCATAACCTGCGCATGGTAGCGTGGGATAAACTGAATACGCCCAATTATGCATTTGATTGGGCAGCGGAAGCAAGTGATAAAATGAAGCAGTTTATTCTCAGTGGTGATCACAAACAACTTGTAAATTTTTCAGCGCAAGGCAGACCATTTGAATTAGCCATACCTACACCAGAACATTACATTCCATTATTGTACACGCTGGGATTAAAAGAAGAAAACGAAGCCGTAAGTTTGTTCAATGATAAGGCAGTGGGTGGCGCACTTACAATGACTTCGGTTAAAATTGGTTGACCTCACCCCCGTCCCTCTCCCCAGGGAGAGGGGTGCCGAGGTACGAGGCGGGGTGAGGGATTTAAAATTTACTTTCAACTTATGGAACTAGGACTTTACACTTTTGCTGATGTTGCTCCGGATAAAACTTCCGGAAAAGCGTTGAATACCAATCAACGTTTCAAAAATTTATTGGAAGAAATTCAATTAGCCGATCAGTTGGGCTTGGATGTATTTGCGTTGGGCGAACATCATCGCGAAGAGTATGCTATCTCTGCGCCAGCAGTTGCTTTGGCGGCAGCTGCGGCTCTTACCAAAAACATTAAACTCTCCAGTGCAGTTACGGTATTAAGTTCGGATGATCCGGTACGCGTGTTTCAAAGTTTTGCCACAGTAGATCAAATCTCAAATGGCCGTGCCGAGATTATGGTGGGTCGTGGTTCGTTTATTGAATCATATCCATTGTTTGGTTTCAACCTGAAAGATTACGATGCCTTGTTTGCCGAAAAGTTGGAGTTGTTGTTAACGATCAACAAACAAGAAGTAGTAAGCTGGCGCGGAAAGCACCGACCTTCATTTGAGTCGCTTGGAGTTTATCCAAGACCTTATCAGGAACAATTACCAATCTGGTTAGCAGTAGGCGGCACACCGGAATCAGCCATGCGGGCGGGCACGTTAGGTTTACCAATGGCATTGGCTATTATTGGCGGAATGCCGGCACAGTTTGTACCTTTTACGCAACTTTATAAAGATACTGCGAGTAGCAATGGTTTTACACCCCAGCTCGGCATTAACTCGCACGTGTATGTGGCAGACGATTCGCAACAAGCAGGCGATGAATTTTATCCGGCATATTCGGCCATGATGAATAAGATTGGTCGCGAGCGCGGCTGGCAACCGATGGCCCGTGCCCATTTCGATGCATCGCGATCAGCCAAAGGTGCGTTGCTAGTAGGCAGTGCGCAACAGGTAGTTGATAAAATTCTATACGAACACGAGTTGTTTGGCAACACACGCTTTCTGGCACAAATGAGTATGGGGACTATGGATCATAAAAAGATTATGCATTCTATCGAGTTATTTGGCACACAGGTAGCGCCACAGGTACGTAAGGCTACTTCAGTATTTTCTTAGGCATGACATATTAATTTAAAATCTTGTATCTTTAAATAAATTAACTTTTAGTGCATGAAGACCCGAGATGAACTCCATAAATTGATTGACAAAATTGAAGATGAGACAACAATTAATAGTTATCTGGCCTTAATAAAAGTCTTAGAAAATAAGGAAACAGGTTTATTGTGGAATTCCCTTACTGAAGTTGAACAACAAGAATTGTTGTTATCTTATCATGAAAGTTTTGATACTCAGAATCTGGTCAGTCATGAGCAGGTTAAATCTCAGCATTCCAAATGGCTCGAAAAATAATCTGGACCAAGCGTGCTAATGACAAACTGAATCAAGTAATTAATTTTCTGGAAAATGAATGGGGTGAGAATGTTACACGAAGTTTTGTTATTAGAGTTCATTCAGTAGTCAATTTGATTAGTGAGCATCCCAAAATCGGAACTTTAGAAAAACCCGAAAAAGACATACGGGGATTTCTTTTAACAAAGCATAACCGATTGTTTTACAGGACTACAGAAACCGAAATAATTATTTTAAATCTTTTTGATACAAGGTCAGGATCTAAGAAAAAGAAATTTTAATAAAGTAATTCTGAAATATCGAATTGGAATCAAATCTAAAGCACATGAATAATTTATTTGCGATTGTCTTAGCTCTGCTCTTAACTCAGATTGCCAATGCCCAGGTTATTGGCAAACAATTTCCCGATATGGAAGCGGAAACTGCCGATGATAAAAAAGTAAACCTGCCAACCGACACAAAAGGCAAATACACCTTGTTGGGATTGGCGTACTCTAAAAAATCGGAAGATGAACTCAATACATGGTTCAGCCCTATCTATAACAAGTTTGTAAAGAAAGCCACTGGCATGATGGCCGGCATGGGCTACGATGTGAATGTTTATTTCGTACCTATGTTTACAGGTGTAAACGCAGCGGCTACCGGCACTGCTAAAAAGAAAGCGATCAAAAATGTAGATCCCGTTTTATTGCCCAACATTCTTTTCTACAAAGGTGAATTAAAAACTTACAAAGAAGCGCACGACTTCGAGAAAAAAGACATTCCCTACTTTTTTGTGTTGGATGCCGAAGGAAAAATTGTGTACGCCACCTCCGGCCGGTTTACGGAAGACAAGCTGGATGAAATTGAAGAGTCGATAGAGGATTAGGGCTATTTTGTTTCTATTGCGGCAAGCACTAATTTCCGTAAAAGAAACTGCATGTACGCCCTCATCTTACTCGCAATCGCCTTGGCTCCCGGTGTAGCCATTGGTGTTTATATTTATCTGAAAGATCATCATGAACGCGAACCCATCGGGTTATTGTTACGCGCTTTCTTTTTCGGAATTCTGAGTGTGATGGTTACGCTGCTAATAAGCGGTGTTATTGATCAATTCATTACCATCGACCCGAGCAGTTTAAGTGAACAAGCGCTGCATGCTTTTATCATTGTAGCCTTGGTAGAAGAATTCAGCAAATTCATTTTTGTGCGTGGTATCTTATACCGAAGCAATCATTTCAACGAACCTTTCGATGGTATTGTATATTCCGTAATGGTAAGTATGGGCTTTGCCACATTGGAAAATGTGTTGTATGCATTTAATGGTGGCATGGGTACTGCAATTATGCGCATGTTTACGGCCGTGCCCGCACATGCTACGTTTGCTGTACTAATGGGTTTTTATTTAGGCAAGGCCAAGTTCGAACATAAGAAATCATATTATGCATTTCATGCATTGGGGGTTGCCACATTATTTCATGGCGCTTACGATTATTTTCTATTCATCTCGTGGATACCCGGCCTGGTGTTGGGTGCCATTGCATCTTTGATTATTGGTATCTGGCTTTCCAAAAAAGCAATCCGCATTCATCAATTGGCTTCCCCATTTAAAAATCAAACTCCGGATTCAACACAACCTATCAACACCGAAAACACATGATTCGCCAGGCTTTAACCGAACAAATTATAGAAACCGATTTTCGCTTACGCGGAAAAGAACCC
>DPSB01000068.1 GCA_003537495.1 Cytophagales bacterium
TACTGTTATTCTTGGCGGCCAGTTTGGTTGAGTTTATCATTCTGTTCGCTTCCCCAAAAGGAGTACAGGCAAATCGAATTGTTGCTGAGCGACTTTCTAATGGAGACGATAATGAAATAAAAATTGTGTTGGAGAGTTACTACCGATCGTCCATGACAGTGGATATTATAGATGAGGTGCCGCATCAGTTTCAGGTTCGCGATACAAGGTTTACACAAACTTTAAATCCAGGCGAAACAAAATCATTCACCTATCAGCTTCGGCCTGTTAAACGGGGCGAATATCATTTTGGTGCGATTAACGTTTTTGTTCATGCTCCACTTGGCCTTTTAAAGAGAAGGCTAAAACATGAAGCAGATAAAATGGTGCCTGTTTATCCATCGTACATACAAATGCGCAAGTACGAATTGCTGGCTATCTCCAATCGCTTAACCGAAACCGGAATTAAAAAAATCAGACGCATTGGCCACAACCTTGAGTTTGAACAAATAAAAAAATATGTAGCGGGCGATGATATTCGCACCATTAACTGGAAAGCTACCGCCCGCAAAAATGATTTGATGGTAAATCATTATCAGGACGAGCGCATGCAGCAGGTGTATTGTCTTATCGATAAGGGTAGAGTAATGCAAATGCCTTTTAAAGGATTGAGCTTATTAGACTATGCTATTAATTCCAGTCTGGTAATCTCAAACATTGCAATAAAAAAATCTGATAAAGCCGGGTTAATTACTTTTCAGGATAAGATCAATACGTTTTTGCCAGCCAGTCGCGTAAACAATCAGATGGCAGCCATCCAACAAGTTTTGTATAATCAAAAAACAGCTTATCGCGAATCTGATTTCTCAGATTTATATACAGGCATTCGCAGAAGAGTTAACCAACGTAGTCTGCTTATTCTGTACACTAATTTTGAAACCCTGTTCGGGCTTCAGCGCCAGCTAACCTACCTGATTAACCTTGCTAAACGGCACTTGTTGGTGGTTGTGTTTTTTGAAAATACCGAAATGAAAAAACTGGTTGAGGAACCTGTGCAGGAATTAGAACATGTGTATCAAAAAGCAGTAGCCGAAAAATTTATGTATGAAAAGAAACTGATCGTAAAAGAGCTTCAAAAACACGGTATTCAATCCATCCTTACGCCACCTGAAAAATTAACCATCAATACCATCAACAAATACCTGGAGTTGAAGGCCCGGAATTTGATTTAGGGAGAATTTCTAGCTCATTTCGCACAACATAGTTGTTTTAATTACTCCCAAAAGAAACGCAAAACTTCTTTTGTATCTTAGACTTTCTAATTTCGTTTTCATGCAACCGGTACGAGTTCTGATTTTTGTTTTGCTGGTTAGCGGTGTTGCCCAAGCCCAATGGCAAAAGTCGTTACCGTCTCTACAAATAAAAAACATTAACGATGGCACGATCTGCTATCACAAACCCGAAAACACAAACCTGATTATTCCGCCACCAGCTGCTTATGAGGCCTGGAAAAAAAATACCAGTGCTAAAACTACTGCCACCACGTTTCAAGTTACCTACGTAAATTTCTCTACCGAAGCACAAGTGGCCTTTCAAAAAGCTGTTGACATTTGGGCTAGCCTTATTGAAAGTCCGGTACCTATTCGCATTTTGGCTGTGTGGCAACCTATAACTGATAGTAATGGTTCGACCAACACAATTTTGGGCGGAGCAAGTCCATGGAGCAATTTTGCTAATTTTGATGGCGCACCATTGCTCTCTACATATTACCCGGTAAGCCTTGCCGAAAAATTAGCAGGCCGAGAATTAAACAGTTCGAACGATCCTGATATCTACGCACAATTCAATAGCGCATTTACCAATTGGTCTTTTAGAACAGATGGTGTTGCAGTAACCGATAAAACAGATTTCATTTCCGTTGTACTTCATGAAATTGGGCATGGGTTGGGTATTACTAAGGCTTACAGTGTTACCCCCACAGATGGCATTATCACCGCACAATTCTCACCCCTTCATATCCCTTACGATCACTTTATTGAGAACAATAATGGTATAAATCTCGTGCAAGGTTTTACTCCTCCCTCAGCCGCACTACGTAATGAACTTACTGGCGGGGCATTATTTTTCAGATCACCCTTGCTTCCTAAAAGCCCCATTGATAACCGGGCAAAAATTTATGCTCCGGCAACATTTGCTGGCGGTTCAAGCATAGCACATTTAGATGAAGCCACCTATAACGGAACCGCAAACGCTTTGATGACTCCCTTCATAGGCAGTGCTGAAGTCATGCATAATCCGGGAACGCTAGTAATGCGCATGCTTGCCGACATGGGTTGGGTAAATACCCGCATCGTGCATGCTGCTTTACCCAATACCGAAAATGTTTCTTCATCGTATCCAGTAGTTGTAACGTTAGAAGCAGACACAAAAAGTCAGGATGGCGGTGTTTATTCCTACAATGTAAACGAGGTGAAATTGAATTACACAACTAATGGCACAACCTTCACCGTTGTGTCCATGAATCCTACCGGACAGCCCAATCAATTTTCTGCAAGTATTCCAAATGGATTTACTGCCTATGGTTACTTCATTTCTGTAAAGGATAATCTTGATCGCACACTAGTAAAGCCAGGTGTCTTTACTGCTGATGGTGCTGCGCCAGTTCAAAGATTTTTTTCTTTTGAAGCTGGACCCGACAATGAAGCTCCGGAAATCAATCATACACCGAAAGGGTTCCTTCTCGCTACTGATACTGAATTAGTATTAGAAGCGAACATAACCGATAACATCGGTATTCTGAATGCTGTGCTGGAGTATCAAGTTAATACCGGAGCCTTAGCTACTGCACCCCTCACATTGGTTTCAGGCAATACATATAAAATTACATTCCCGCTACCAGCCTTGTCGCAAGGCGATTTACTAAAGTATAGAATAAAGGTTACCGATAACTCGGTTGCCCAAAATATTGGTGCGTTACCATCAGCAAACACTTTTTTTGAAGTGAACGTAGTAGGTCTTGCCCCCACTCAAGATTCTTACGCAAATGATTTCAATAATACAGTAACAGCCAGTCAGGATTTTTTTGGCAGCCCTGAATTTTCTATTCGCACCGAAACCGGATTTACTGATGGTGCCATTCATACAAATCATCCTTATCCGGAAGGTCAGGGTTTTCCTAATAA
>DPSB01000275.1 GCA_003537495.1 Cytophagales bacterium
TTGAAGTTCAGCAAGCCGAAGCGTGTTTTTCGAATCTTTACAACTAACAATAAAAAATATGAACAGGTAGGGCAAGTATCTCATTATTTTAATTTAAGCGTTTGCGATTTTTAGCACGGCATCAATAAACCGATCCAGATCTTTAGTTGTGGTATATACATGCGGAGTAATTCGCACTGCGTTCAACTTCTCCCACTTTACCGATGTAGTGTGTATCTGAAATTGATTGAAGAGCTTAGCGGAGATATCAGTAGCTTCCATACCATCAATACTAAATGTGCCCAGCGCACAAGAGTATTCTGGCTTTAATGAAATGTGCAGCTTGATTTTAGGATGTTTGGCAACCGCCTCGCACCAATATAACTTCAGGTAATGCAGGCGTTCCTGTTTACGTTTACTTCCGATTGCGTTATGAAAATCTATGGCCTGCCCAATGGCTTGTTCGGGCGCGAACGACCGTGTGCCCAATGCCTCAAACTTTCGGATGTCGGTACTTTGTGGTTTTTCTACAGAGAACATCGGCCATGTTTTTTCAATCAACGATTTGCGCATGTGCAACATGCCTGTGCCAAACGGAGCGCACAACCATTTGTGTAAACTCGTTCCAAAATAATCGCAATCAAAATCTGAAATTTTATAATCAAGATGCGCGAACGAATGGGCTGCATCTACAATAGTAGTAATGCCGCGCTTGCGGGCTTCGGCACAAAGTTTAGCTACCGGTGTAATTTGTCCGCTCCAGTTTATAATGTGTGTAAGATGCCACACTTTGGTTTTGGGTGTAGTTGCATTTACGTAGAGGTTCAATAACGTTTCGTCATTTTCGATTGGCAATTCTGGAGTTATCCAATTAATCTTAATGCCTTCGCGCAGTTCGCGTTGTTTCCAGGCGTGAATCATGTTGGGATAATCGTAGCGTGTCATCACAATTTCATCGCCTCGCTTCATATCGGTGCCCCACGTAACAGTACCCAGCGCTTCGGTTGTGTTTCGGTTTATAGCAATTGTATCGGCATCTACTCCGGCAAGGTCGGCCAGTTTTCTACGCAGGGCTTCGCGACCGGCATCCAGAATGCGCCACATGTAGTAAGAGGGAGCTTCGTTGCTTAAATGATAATAGCGATCCACCGCATCTTGTACTACCTTCGGCTGCGGACTAACACCACCATTATTCAAGTTCATAATGTTGGCACTAACCGTGTACGCTTGTGCCATGCGGGCCCAGAGTTCTTCATCGGTAGCAGCCAGCGTTGGCGAAAGTTTGTTGAGCGAAACCAAAGCCTCGCTAATGTCTTCGGCCAAAGCCTGGCTGGCGATTGAGGTTAATGAAAGCGCACCGGTGGTGCTTAACGCTTTTTGAAAGAATGATCTGCGGGTGGACATGGGAGTAATTTGAAAAATTCAATGTAACCGTTTTTAAAATTAGATGCTTGAAGGGATTGGGTAAAGGTTTGCAATGCGGACGAAAGGTAATTTTGTTTAGTGATTTTAGGCTTTTTGTTTTCTCCCATGTTCAATCATTCTTCGTTACTACCCATAAATCGCAAATCTTTTAACTTACCTCGTCACAACACGTTTAAACCTTTAAATGCTATCTTGTGTCGAATAGAAAACGGAATAGATATGAAGCGATTAAAATTGGGAGTGCTGGTGCTGGCAGGATTGTTGGCCGCATGCGATAAAACGAAACTGAAGCAGCCGCACGAATGTGTGCCGGTAACCTATCAATATGGTATTTGTGGAAAAGCCGTTCTAAAAATTGAAAACTCAGCTTATTATGATTTAGGTGAAAATGTTGGGGAACATGAAAACGTATTCTTAGCTACACTGGAATGTTTTACAGATGAAAACGCGATAAAAAACAAAGTGTTTTTTGTTCAGATCAATCCTTCTGACTTTAACCTGAATTGTGCGGTGTGCGAAGCCGCAGTAGTGTATGATGGAAGTAAGCATTATAATGTGCGGGTGAGTACTAATTGTATTTCAATTGTAGATTAAGGTTGCTGACTTTCAAGTATCGTCTTGCTTTGGAACAATATGAGTTAAAAAACCTACTTCACCTGCTGCAACTTTCTCAATGCAGGCGCTTTCCAGGCTGTAATACCCACGACACTTAGTGTCATGAATCCACCAAAAATTACAGAGGGAACTATTCCTAAAAGTTTGGCAGCCACACCTGATTCCAACATTCCAATTTCATTCGATGAACCAATAAACATACTGTTAACTGCTGCCACTCTGCCTTTCATGTTTTCGGGTGTGAGTGTGTGAATTAATGTGCTGCGAACGATTACACTTACACAATCACACATACCGCTGAGTATGAGTAAACCCATCGATAACCAGAACCAGGTGGATAAGCTAAACGCAATCATGGCCAAACCAAAGCCAGCTACACAGACCAACAAAATCTTCCCAATGTTTTTCTTAATCGGATTTCGGGTAATGTAAACTGCCATCAGCACCGCACCAATGGCGGGAGCAGATCGCAAAAATCCTAATCCGGTTTTACCGATGTTCAAAATCTCATCGGCAAAGAAAGGCAGTAATGCAACGGCACCCCCAAATAATACCGCGAACAAATCCAACGAGATGGCACTTAGAATAATCTGGTGACTGAATACAAACTTTAGTCCTGCTTTGATTTTTGTCCACGTACCTTGTTCGGTAGTTACGGGTGGCAATGGCCTGCTGGGTATAGATAGGTAGCAGAGAAAAGCAATTACGATAGAAAGCGCAACTGTGGAATACGCTATTGTGATTCCGAAGAAACCATAGATTAAACCACCGATCATCGGGCCACTCACAGCGCCACCTTCCCAAATGGTGCTGTTCCAGGTAATGGCATTTTGATAGAGTGAGCGATCGACCAACTGTGGCATAAACGAAAATGTGGCGGGAGATAAAAATCCGCGCGCAATTCCGCTTACAAAGATTACAGCATAGATAGCAAAGGCTCCATTTTCAATAATGAATGAACCAAGATTAGTAGTGAAGTAAAGCAGAGTAGCCGAACATACGGCTAACACACTTACACAAGTAACAATAATTTTTTTTCGTTCTACAATATCGGCCAGGTGGCCCGCATAAAGAGAAACACTAATGGCAGGAATGGCTTCTGATAAGCCAATAAGTCCGAGCGCTAATGGATCTTTGGTGAGTTCGTAAATCTGCCAACCTACAATTACCCCTTGCATTTGCATAGCCAGCGTAATGAACAAACGTGAAGTAACAAACAGCCGGAAATCGCGAATGCGAATGGCTGCGTAGGGGTCAGTACTCATGAATGCAGGGGGCTAACCGCGGAGGCGCGATGGCGCAAGGGTTGAATTTTTATTAACACTTCGCTTTCTTTTTTTACCATAGGACTAGAAGTTATTCACATATCTTTTGAAGCCGTCTTTCAAAAGCCGCACATTAAAATTTATCAGAAAGC
>DPSB01000661.1 GCA_003537495.1 Cytophagales bacterium
CCCTTTTTAATTCTGTTCCGTAAAGGGTAAAATTTTCGGACCTAAACTCTTATTAACCACCTCTTATGCACCTGCTGATACAGGGCTGCAAGCGGAATGATCGTGATAGCCAGCGTTTGCTCTATCAGCATTATTATTCTTATGCCCTCGCGATTTGTCTGCGCTACTCGCGCAGTGCAGCCGAGGCAAAAGAAGTTGTGAATGATGGGTTCTTAAAAGTGTTTGATAAGATAGATCGATACAATGTGGAGCTTCCATTTAAAGCATGGTTGCGCAAGATTATGATTAATGCTTCAATTGATCAGTATCGTAAAGAACTGAAGCATGCTCATCAGGCACCGGTAGAACAGGCGCAATTGATGCACAGCCAACCGGTAGCGGTAAGTAATCTTTCGCATGATGAGTTGATAGCATTGGTGCAGAAGTTAACTCCGGCCTATCGTGCTGTTTTTAATTTGTATGTAATTGATGGCTACACCCATCGTGAAATAGGAAAGTTGCTGAATATCGCAGAAGGCACGTCTAAATCTAATTTGTTAAAGGCGCGCGAGAATCTGAGAAGTATGTTGGATGGAATGAATGAGATGCCGTATGGAAAAGCTAACTGACGAAGATCTGGATTCGGTTTTTAAAAATGCTGCCGAGGGCATCACACCACCGTTTGATCCGGCTGCGTGGGATGCCATGGCTCAAAAAATGAATGCTCCAAGACCGGCACCGCTGTGGAGAAGGTGGGCTCCGATTTTGGTACTTGGTACAACTATTTTTATTACCGGTGTTTGGGTGGGTAGAACCAGCACTGAAAGTGACTCACCTGAATTGACAGAAAAGAAAAACGTTGTTGAGGCAAATGAAAAATCAAACTATACGGAAGTATTAAGTGGCAATAATGAATTGAGTGAGTTAGAAGTTTTACCTGAAGTAAAAAATAATGTCAATAAAGAATCAACGGTACGGGTTAAGCCAGTATCCGAATCTCCAAGTCAAAATTTGATTTTTCAAGAAAAACCAAATGAACAAAAAGACTTGCACGAAATAAAAGAAGAAGAATTTACTGAGGTGGTTGGAGTAATCGCTTTGGGCCATGAAGTACAGCTAAAAGATTCGCTCATTGAAAATGAAGTGATTGATTCAATAGCCCTCGTAAAAACTGCTGTTGATTCGCTTAATATGAGCAAGGAGTTGAATGATAAGCAGAGTGGTAGAAGAGTTTATGGGTTGTTTATCAGGCTCCTTGCTTCTCCTGATTTATCAGCAGTCAAATTCGGGCCAATGCAATTGGGTAGTAATTTTGGGTTGGTTGGGGAGTTTGCTTTTTCCGAAATGCTTTCACTCTCAACGGGTATTATCCTTGCAAAAAAGAATTACGAGTCGTATCAGGAAGAAGCCTATGGTTCGAACTCACGGCATCTGGTTGGAAGTTGCCGCATTTTAGATGTACCACTCAACCTAACTTATTATTTTCCTTCTCAACACAAACTTTCAGCGTATGTAACAGCGGGCTCATCTTCTTATTTAATGCTCCGCGAAGATTATGTCTATACCATCAAATCAAACTCAGGCGATCGTGTGTATCCATCGCAGGTCATTCGCGAAAATAATGAATGGTTTAAAGTGCTGAATCTCGCGGTGGGTTTACAATATAAATTGAATCCGCGTTGGCAAATACAACTTGAGCCTTTTATCAAAGCACCTTTAGCTGACTTAGGTGAACGCAATGTGCGCTTATCCAGCATTGGTTTATTTGGAGGTTTGCGGTATCAACTTAATTCAGTTAAAACCCCTTGATATGAAATTCAATACATGGCCCCGAATTGTTAGCTTTAGTTTACTGACCTCGTTTTTAGTTTATGCAGGTTGTTCGAGTAACGATGAACCCAAACCGGTAGATTGTAACACCACCGATCTGGCGATTAGTTTAACTTCTAAAAGCGATCCGGCAAGTTGCAATACTAATAATGGTACGATAATAGTTTCGGCAACTGGCGGTGCTGCACCCTATCAATTCAAACTTAATTCAGGCACGTTTGCCGCAGCAACAACCTTTACTAATTTGGGTTCGGGTTCGTTTACCATCATTGTAAAAGATGCCAATGATTGCGAAAAGACTTTAGCAGCAGTAATACTCACAGCACCAACTTCGCCCGTAGCAGGTGCATCAACCATTGTTCACCATACTAATTGTCTTGATCCGAATGGTTCTATAACTGTAAATGTTACCGGTGGAACTCCCCCTTACGAATATAAACTTGGTAGTGGATTGTTTGGCTCATCAAATGTATTCTCTCAACTCAAAGCCGGTAATTATACAGTAACTGTACAAGATGATGCGGATTGTTCTATTACAATCAATAATGTTGTAAACAGCAGTACTTCTGTTAGCTTTCAAACTCAGATCAGTGCCATAATTCAAACCAGATGCAGTTTAACCGGCTGTCATAATGGTGACAATGGGGCAAGTAGAAACTGGACTGTTTTGTCAAATGTTCAAACAAATGCCACTAATATTAAGTCGAGAACAGGCGCACGTTCCATGCCGCCTGCTGGTGCCCAACAACTTACACAAGAGCAGATTGACTTAATTGCCTGTTGGGTAGATAGCGGAGCACAAAACAACTAACTATGCGGGGTGTTATTGTTTTGCTGTTGCTGATTTCACAACCTTCGCTGGCGCAGAAGTATTCGCTCGAAAAATCAAAAGTAGTTTTCTTTTCAGATGCGGCTATTGAAGACATTCGCGCAGAAAATACAAAAACGGTAAGCATATATAATACTGAAACAGGCGAGGTGGCATTCTCAATTCCCATTAAAGAATTTCAATTTGAGAATGCTACTATGCAAGAGCATTTCAATGAAAAGTATCTGGACACAGAAAAATTTCCGAAGGCTACCTTTCAGGGAAAGTTCAGTTCATTTAATCAGGATGGAGATCAACCACAAACTGTTACCGCTGTTGGTAAACTTACCATTCATGGTGTTACACGCGAAGTAGAGATTACAGGGACGATACAGATAGCATCTCAAAAGATTTTAGCAAAGGCAACTTTCATGGTAAAGCTTGCTGATTACAACATAAAAATTCCACAATTGCTTTGGCAGAAAATAGCTGAGCAGGTGGAGGTAATTGCTGAATTTACCTACAAACCTCAATGAAGAAAATTTTAGTTCTCTTGCTGATCTCTAATATCAGTCTCGCCCAAAGCGATTTATTGAATGAATTGGAGCAAACTGAAGCTAAACCAGAAACCGTTTCGGCTACATTTAAAGGAACACG